>DKBC01000275.1 GCA_002451065.1 Betaproteobacteria bacterium UBA6910 | reverse complement strand
CGGCAAGTTCATGTTCGTGATCCCCTTCATCGTCACCCTTGCCCTGGCCATCAGCCTGCTGGAGGCGTTCTGGATCCTGCCCACCCACATCAACACGCTGCGCTTCGACTACCGGAAGCCCGGGCGCGTCCAGCATGTCCGGGCCCATGTCACGCACATGTTGCGGGTCAAGTACTCGCTGGCCCTGACCTGGGTCATGCGCCGCCCCCTGCGATCGGCGGCCGTCATCGCGCTGTTCATCGCCGGCGGCGTCGGCGCCGTGGCCACGGAACTGGTGCGGGTGCAGTTCTTCGCCTTCGACCCGCTGCGCATCTTCTACGTCAACGTGGACATGCCCGCCGGCGCGCCCCTGGACGGCACCCTGAACCGGCTCCTGCAGATGGAGGCCAAGGTCAGGGAACACCTTGATCCGGGAGAGGCGCGGGCGGTGGCGTCGGTGGCCGGCGCCAAGTTCACCGACACCGAGCCGCTCTATGGCGACACCTACGGGCAGGTCATCGTGGCACTGAACCCGCGGAAGAACAGCATGCGGGAGACCCCGGAGGTGGTGGAGGCCATGCGCAAGGACGTGGAGTCGCTGCCGGGGCCGGGGCAGATCACCTTTACCCAGCTTTCCGGCGGGCCGCCGGTGCAGAAGCCGATCCGGGTTCGGGTGCGGGGCGACGACTACGAGGAACTGCGGGCCGCCGCTGACGCCATGAAATCCATCGTGGCGGGCGTACCCGGCACCCGGGACGTGGCGGACGACGACGTTCCGGGGCGTCCCCAACTGGTGCTGAACCTGGACCGGGAGGCGGTGAAAAGCGCGGGGCTCAATCCGGCCCAGGTGGCGCGGCTGGTCCGGCTGCACGTGGACGGCGAAATCGTCGCCGAGATGCGGGACCGGGGCGAGAAGCTGGAGGTTCGGGTGCGGGCGCACCGGGAGCCGGTGGCCGACATCGCCTCCATCCTGGACGATCCCGTGCCCCTGCCCGGGGGCGGCTCCACCACCCTCGCCGCCCTCACCGTGCAGGACACCCAGGCCGGGCGTGGCGTGATCAAGCACTACAACCTGCGGCGGGCCATCACGGTGGACGCCGACCTGGACAAGGAGCGGATCAATGCGGTGCAGGCCAACCGCATGATCCTCGAAGAATGGGAGAAGGTGCGCACCCGGTTTCCGCGCACCGACCTGGATTTCTCGGGGGAACTGGACGACATCCAGGAGAGCCTGGACGCCATGCCGGTGCTGTTTCTGCTGGGGATCGGGCTCATCTACCTGATCCTGGCGGCCCAGTTCCGCAGCTACTTCCAGCCGCTCATGATCCTGGTGACGGTGCCCCTGGCCTTCACCGGCGTGGCCTACGGGCTGCTGGTGTCGCGCAACCCCCTCTCCCTGTACACCCTTTACGGGGTTATCGCCCTTACCGGCATCGCCGTGAACTCCGCCATCGTGCTGATTTCCGCCGCCAACGAGCGCCTGCGCTCGGGCATGAGCGTGCTGCACGCGGCAGTGTATGCCGCCCGCCGCCGGGTGGTGCCGGTCATCATCACCTCCGTCACCACCATCGCGGGCCTGTTCTCGCTGGCCTTCGGCATCGGCGGCAAGTCACTGGTGTGGGGGCCGGTGGCCGCCAGCATTGTCTGGGGACTGGCGGTGTCCACGGTGCTTACGCTGTTCGCGGTGCCCCTGCTCTACTGGACGTTCATGCGGCGGGGACGCGAGGAGCACCTCCGGCCACGCCGCCCCTGGTGGCGCCGCCGCGCGGCGTCCGCCGGCGCGATTCGGGCGCCCGGGGAAATATGGGATAATTCACGGCCTTAAAGAAGGAGCACGGCAATGAACGTGGAGCAGGCGCGTTTCAACATGGTGGAGCAGCAGATCCGGCCCTGGGAGGTGCTGGACCAGCGGGTGCTGGACCTGTTGTTCGAAGTGCGGCGGGAGGAGTTCGTGCCCCAGCAGCACCGGGCGCTGGCGTTCGTGGACATGGAAATTCCCCTGGGCCATGGCGAGGTCATGCTCGCGCCCAAACTCGAAGCCCGCATGCTTCAGGAACTCCACGTGATGCCGGGGGATCGAATCCTGGAAATCGGCACCGGCAGCGGCCACATGACCGCGCTGCTGGCGCGCCTGGGATATCATGTGTTCAGCGTCGAAATCGTTCCGGAGCTCAAGGCCTTCGCTGAGCGCAACCTGGCCGCGCAGAACATTCTCAACGTCACCCTCGAACTGGGGGACGGAGCGCGGGGCTGGAGCAAGCACGCCCCTTACGATGTCATCGTGCTGACCGGATCCACGCCGGTGCTGCCGGAATCCCTGCTCTCTGAACTGAACGAGGGCGGGCGGCTGCTCGCGGTGGTGGGCGATCCCCCGGTAATGACCGCCCAGCTGGTGACCCGCGTCGGGGAAGGAACCTACAACTCGGTGGGCGTTTTCGAGACCTGCATTGCGGCCCTGAGAAACGCCGCCCAGCCCGAGCGCTTCGTGTTTTGAGCGTGCCTTTTCGGCGCATTTCACAACTGCCGGACATCCCGATGAAGAAGCTTGCTGTTACGCTACTCACCCTCGTCCTCAGCCCCCTCGCGTCGGCTGCGGACTTGGTGGAAGTTTACCGGGAGGCAGCGATCCAGGACGCCCAGTACGCGGCCGCCAAGGCCAACTACGAGGCGGCAAAGGAGCGGCTGCCCCAGGCACGCGCCGGGCTGCTCCCCTTCGTGAATGCCACTGGAGAGATTTCGGACATCAACATCAAGGACGGGCCCCACGATACCAGCAAGGGCTTCGCGATCAATGCTTCCCAACCCGTGTTCCGTATGCAGAACTACGCTGCCTACGAGCAGGCCAAGCATCTGGTGGAACAGGCGGAAGCGGTGTTCCAAGCCACCGGCCAGGATCTGATCCTGCGCACCTCCCGGGCTTACTTCGATGTGCTGCTCGCGGAATATAACCTGCGGCTGGCCCAGTCCCTGAAGACCGCCATCGCGGAACAGCTGGAACAGGCCAAGCGCAGCTTCGAGGTGGGAACCGCCACCATCGTGGACACCCACGAGGCCCAGGCGCGTTACGACCTCGCCAGCTCCCAGGAGATCGCGGCTGAGAACGATCTGGAAGTGAGGAAGCGGACCCTGCAGGCCATCACCGGCAAGACCTACCCGGCGCTCAAGAGTTTTGCCGAGAAGGTGCCCCTGGTCGCACCCGAGCCCAACACCATGGATTACTGGGTGGAGAAGGCCGAAACCTCGAGCCTCAACGTCGTCGCCCAGCAACAGGGACTGGAGGTGGCGCGCAAGGAGATCGACCGGAACCGGGCCGGCCACTACCCGACCGTGGACCTGGTGGCGACCTACAGCGACCGGCCCATCCTCACCCAGATCGGGGTGGGCGACAACGTCCAGAGCACCACCATCGGTCTGCAGCTCGCCATCCCGATTTTTCAGGGCCTTGGCCAGGAGGCGCGGGTAAAGGAGGCGGTGGCGCTGGAGGACAGGGCGCGCAACGACCTGGAAAGCGCACGCAGGAACTCGGCGCTGGCGGCGCGCCAGTCGTTCCTGGTGGTGAACAACAGCATTTCCCAGGCCCGGGCCCTGGAGCAGGCCCTGGTTTCATCCGAAAGCCAGCTGGAATCCACCAAGCTGGGGCGGGACGTGGGGGTGCGAACCTCGGTGGACGTGCTGAACGCCGAGCAGCAGTTGTTCTCCACGCGCCGCGACCTGGCCCAGGCCTATTACAACTATCTCATCTCCAGCCTCCAGCTGGAGGCGGCCGCCGGCACCCTCGACGAAGCGGACGTCGCCCGCATCAACCAGTCCCTGAGGTAACGCCGGCGAGCGCCGGTTGCAGCAGGCGCAAAACCCGTTCGGTGGCGCCCCGATGACGCGCCGCGAACTCGCGTCCGGCCCGGCCCATGGCGTCGCGGGCGGCCGCATCGCCCAGCAAGGTTTCGATTTCGCGGCCCAGCTCCGTGCCATCCCCAACGCGCCGGGCGGCACCCGCGTCGATGGCGAGGCGCGTGGCCTCCTCGAAGTTGAAGGTGTGGGGACCGACCAGCACCGGTTTGCCGACCGCGCAGGCCTCGATCAGGTTCTGCCCTCCCAGGGGCAGCAGGCTTCCGCCGACGTAGGCGAGGTCGCAGGCGGCGTAATAGGCGAACATCTCTCCCATGCTGTCCCCCAGTACGACCCGTGTCTCCGGGGATACCGGTAACTCCCCGCTGCGGCGCTGGAACCGGATGCGCCGGCGCTGCAGCAGCTCGGCAACCTCGTCGAAGCGTTGGGGATGGCGCGGCACGAGCACCGCCAGCAGACCCGGCAGCTCCACCTTTCCCAGCGCGTCGAGAATGATCTGCTCCTCCCCTTCCCGGGTGCTGGCCGCCAGAAACACCGGGCGGTCGGCGCCGAACAGCGCGCGCAGGCGGCGGCCGAGTTCGAGCTGGGCCGGGAGCGGCGCGATGTCGAACTTAAGGTTCCCGGTGACTTCCACCGCCAGCGCGCCCAGGGACTCGAGACGCGCCGCGTCGGCGTCGGTCTGGGCCGAGATCCCGGCGAGGGAACGGAGGGTTTCTTCGGTCAGGCTGCGGACCCGGCCATAGCCGGCGGCCGATTTCTCCGACAGCCGCGCGTTCATCAGGAAGACGGGGATCCCCCGCCCGCGGCACGTGAGAATCAGGTTCGGCCACAGTTCCGTCTCCATGACGATCCCCACCTTCGGGCAAAAGTGGTCGAGGAAGCGGCGGACGGCGAAAGGATAGTCGTAGGGAAGGTAGCAGCGCTGCACGGCACTGCCGAACAGTTCCTCGCCGGTGGCGCGCCCGGTTGGCGTCATGTGGGTGAGGAGGATCGGGAGATCCGGATAGCGCTCCCGCAGCCGCCGCACCAGGGGCACCGCGGCGCGGGTCTCTCCCACCGAGACCGCATGGATCCAGATCACGTCCTTTCCCGGAGCGATGTCATAGCGGCCGAAGCGCTCCGCGACGTGCTCCAGGTACTCGGGCTGGCGCCGGCTGCGGCGGAACAGGTGCCAGAGGATGCCCGGCAGTGCGAGCCAGATGAGGATGTTATAGAGGAGCCGCACGCTCGACACCCTCTAGGCGATACCGGCGCGGCCGAGGGCCGCGGCCACGTCATCCGCGGACGGAGGAAGTCCCTTGCCCCCCAGATTGACCGCCATCGGACCATAGACTCCGGTACTGGAGGGATCGGTGGCGCAATAGATGCCTACCACGGGGACGCCAAGGGCCGCCGCGAGATGCGCAAGCCCGGTGTCCACGCCCACCGCCGCCGCGGCGCCGCCCAGCAGCGCCGCCGCGTGTTCAAGACTCAGATTCGGCGGCACGATGGCGCCGGGAATGTCTTTCGCCAGCCGCTCGCTCCGCACCATCTCCGGTTCGCTGCCCCAGGGCAGCACCACTTCATGGCCCGCTTGCCGCAGCCGCCGGCCCAGAGTCACCCATTGCGCCTCCGGCCAGAGTTTCTCCCCGCGGCTGCTGGCGTGAAGCAAGACCACGTACCTGTC
Organism: Betaproteobacteria bacterium UBA6910; assembly: GCA_002451065.1. Classification (GTDB taxonomy): domain Bacteria; phylum Pseudomonadota; class Gammaproteobacteria; order Burkholderiales; family UBA6910; genus UBA6910. Next base: position 547 of record DKBC01000275.1, on the reverse strand, counting down.
AGCACCGCGCAGCCAGGGAAATTCCGGCGCGGGAGCGCGGATCCCGTAGTCGGCCGGGCCCGCAGCCGCGTAACCGAGACATTGGGCGGCAATCATGCGGTTGCGCTCCACCGCGTGGCGCGACCAGTCCAGGCGCACGCGCCGGTCATAGAACAGGCTCGCCAGCTTCTCCCGCGCCGTATCCCAGTTGCAGCCGCAAATGGGCCCGCGGGCCCAGCGCGCCACCAGGGCGCTCTTCAGCAATCCCTGCGTATCCACCACCAGGTCGTAGCGCTCCGCCTGGAACAATTCCTTCGCGTCCCGGATTTCCCGCCGCGAGCGCTCCGAGATCCAGTCGTTGCGCCAGCGCCGCAAGCCCACCGGGATCACCCGCCGCACGCCGGGATGCATGGCCGGAATCGCGGCAAACGCGTCCTCCACCACCCAGTCCACCACGCTCTCCGGATCGGCGGCGCGGATGTCGCTCACCACGGGCAGGTTGTGAATGACATCGCCCATGGAGGAAGTCTTGACGAGCAGGATTTTTGGCATGGGGCGGCGGCGTCGA
>DKBC01000359.1 GCA_002451065.1 Betaproteobacteria bacterium UBA6910 | reverse complement strand
CCCATGCCGAAGCCGATCTCCAGAATCCGGGGCGCGCGCCGGCCGAACGCCGCGTCCAGGTCGAGGGGGATTTCGGCATAGGGAATGCCGAAGCGCGGCAGAAGCTCGTTCCGGGCCCGCCGCTGGGCTTCCGTCATGCGCCCCTGGCGCAGTACATAGCTGCGGATGGTGCGGGGCGCCCCGGGCACCGCTGCCTCGCGCGGCCTCAGGCCGCCTTGTGCTGGCCCGCGGGAGTGATGAGACCGGTGGTGGGGGAGCTCGGCGCGGCGCTATAGACCTTTTTCGGCATGCGGCCGGCGAGATAGGCCTCCCGGCCGGCCTCGACCGCCTTGCGCATGGCGCCGGCCATCGTCACCGGGTCCTGGGCCAGGGCAATGGCGGTGTTCATGAGCACCCCGTCGCAGCCCAGCTCCATGGCGATGGCCGCGTCGGAAGCGGTGCCAACCCCGGCGTCCACCAGCACCGGCACCTTGGCGTTGGCGATGATGATCTGCAGATTCCAGGGGTTCAGGATTCCCATGCCGGAGCCGATCAGGGAGGCCAGGGGCATCACGGCACAGCAGCCGATCTCCTCCAACTGCTTGGCGATGATGGGATCATCCGACGTGTAGACCATGACGTCGAAGCCCTCCTTCACCAGGGTCTCCGCAGCGTGCAGGGTCTCCACCACGTTGGGGTAGAGGGTGGCCGGGTCACCCAGCACCTCGAGCTTCACCAGTTTGTGGCCATCCAGCAGCTCCCGGGCCAGGCGCAGGGTGCGCACCGCGTCGTCGGCGGTGTAACAGCCCGCAGTGTTGGGAAGAAGGGTGAAACGCGGCGGCGGCAGCGCCTCCAGCAGGCTCGGCTCGTTGGGGTTCTGGCCAATGTTGGTGCGCCGGATCGCGACCGTCACGATTTCGGCTCCGCTGGCCTCCACGGCGGCCCGCGTCTGGTCAAAGTCCTTGTACTTCCCGGTGCCGACCAGAAGGCGGGAAGAATAGCCTTTGCCGGCGATGGTCAGTCTGTCCATGGCATTCCTCGATTGTCGTTTCGGCCCGAAGCCGGGCCAAGGCGGTCAGCCGCCACCTACGGCGACGACGATCTCCAGCCGGTCCCCGTCCGCCAGCCGCTCCTCGCCGAAGCGGCTGCGGGGTACGATGTCCCCGTTTCGCTCGAGCGCGACGCGCTTCCCGGCCAGTTCCAGTTTCTCCAGAAGCTGGGCTACCGTGGGGGCTTCTTCGAAGTGGCGGTTCTCGCCGTTGACGATCAGCTGGATCACATTGTTGCGCTGCTTACGCTCAGGACTGAGAATTTTACCACTGTCAGTATACGTAGACCTTTAGCGAGGCACGACGTTCCGGGGTCGGGAGTGTCCCCCCAAGGCGCTCAAAGCGAATGGGGCCGAACCCGCGCTTCCGATTCTGGGGCTGCGCCCTGGACTCGCTCTCCAAGATGATCCCGCCCCTTCCGCCCGCAGGCAATCGGGTCGTCACGGCGTGCGGATTCCGCGGCAGGCAGTAAGCTGTGCAGGGATGCACGGCGAGACCCGGAAAAATGCCTCGCCGTCGCTGCGGGCGTCCACGGGGCCGGTCGGCGCCCGGCAATGCCGAGCGGCGGGGCCAGACGCGGGGAGCGAACCGCTGCGGTGTTCGGTCTTGCGGACTCGGGTCCAGCGGGACCCCGCGCTTCCGGCCTTCGAACCGGCGTCGCTAGAAATCCCAGCGATAGCCGATGTAGTAGAAGTTGCGCTTTGTTTCTTCGGACGAGGTTGGTCCGACGGTCTTCGAATTTTCCCAGGTGAATTCGGACTCGAGGGAAACGCTTTCCAGTATTCGATAGCTCACGCGCAGGGCGGGCGTCCAGCGCTCCAGCGTCAGCCCGATGTTGTCTTTCTGCCTGTAGTACTGGAACGAAGGCTCGATGCTCCAGCGGTCACCGAACAGAGAGCGATTGTTTAAGGAGTAAAGCCACCCGTAGTAGGTCGGCCCGGTGAGATAGGTCGTGCCCAATATGCTGGTGTCCCGGCTCGAATAAAGCGCGGTACCGATCAGCTGCCCGGTGAAGCTGTAGATGTCGCCAGTGGACGGCTGAGCCGGGATCAGAATACCGTTCACGACGGTTGCCGGCAGCGCGCCGACATTGGTCAATCTGGCGTCGCCGCCCAACTGCCACTTTTCGCCGAGCCGCTTGGTGACGCCGATTAGCGCCTGGGTCGCGGTCGCGGTCACGTCCTTCGCCTGCTGGCGGACTTGATCCTCGGTGAGCGTCAGTAACAGGGCGTCGATCGAAGTCGTCGGCTGGCCGAAAATCGCGTTCGTGGTCGTGAGGGTTGGCGCCCGTCGGCGATCGTAGAGAATGTTTACCGTGGTTCCATTTTCCCATTGCCACGTCCCTTGCAGTAACGTGGTGTTCAGGACATCGTAACTCACGTCATAGTCAACCAACGCGTAGAGGGACCGCGTGGTGTCGAAGTAACGGACCTCGCTGCCAACAGCCCGGCGGTCCAGGATGCCATCGACCCGCTGCTCGACGAAGTACAGATTCCCGTTCCAGGCGCCGGCGAGCCCCTCGAAATCGATGTTTGCTCCGTAGAAGTAGCGTTTCGAATCGATGGATGGGTACTCCACGGGCACTCCGCCCACGATGTTTACGCGCCACCGGGTGCCGATGCCATATCCGAGGATTCCGCCATCGAAACGACTGGGTAGACCCCCGGACAGGCCAGTCTGGCGACCGAGCCGCGCAGAGAGAGGATTCTGCAGCCCCCTGTACTCGTAGTACGCGGCGTTAGTCCTGTTGAAACTTGAACTCGAGCTGAGGAAACTCAACTGGTAAGTGTCCCGGAACACGAGCCTCGAGTCGGACTCGCTGGTGCGGTACCGGCCGACGATGTCGGCGGTGTTCACCAGTGTAGACTGATCAGTTGTCGAGAAACTGGAGGTGCCCGGCCCCGTCGGGGTATTGAAGGCCGAGTCCACTTTGCTGTTTCCGCCATAGTAATACTGTGACACCGTTCCGGTGACGATCTTCAGCGGCGGCCGCTCCACCGGGCGCGGCTCGCCCGGAGCTGCAGGCGCCTCGAGACCTGCCAGGCGCTTGCGTACCCGTTCGGCTCCTTCAGTTCCGGGGAAGAGCTTCAGGTACAACTCGTACTCGGCACGCGCTTTCGCAATTTCCCCGCTTCTCTCGCGGGCGACGCCAATCAGTTCCTGGGCCTCCTGGGAGTAGCGGTTCGGCGGAAGGATCAGGAGCTGGTTGAAGGACTCCGTGGCCGCCTCGTTGTTGCCCGCATCCAGAGCCTTCCGTCCGCTGGCCATCAGCTCCGCGGCGCGTGTCTCGACGTCGGCGGCCGCCAGGGTGGGCGCGGCCGGCGGAGTTGTTGGTGCCGGGGGAACGCTTTCCGGGGTTGGGGCTGGCGTTGCCGCCGCTGCCGCCTGGAGCGCCTCCTCCTTGCGCTTGGTCAGGCTTACGACTTCGGCATTCGGGAAGCGTTGCAGGAGCCTCCGGCGCGCCCGCTCGGCGGCTTCCGCCGTGGAAAAATAGCCGAGCAGCACCTCATACTGGGTCTTGCCGTCGCGCAGTGACTGGGAGCTGAAAACGGCATAGTCCTGGAACTCGCTCGGGACCGGCTTTTCAAGGCGCGCGTCTTTCGTGGAATAAGACTCAAGCCTGACGGCGAATCCCGCCTCTTCGATGCCGGGTACCGCCTGCTCGCCCGGTGTCGGGCGCTTGACCACATCCTTGGCAGCGCCGGGAATGACCAAATCGATCGCCAGGTTGCCTAGGGGGCGGATTCGGAACTTCACCGGCCGGGAGAACTGGACCAGGATACGCCGCTGCGTGACGTTTTGATTGCTGGGGTAGGTTACAGTGACACCGGGGAATGTGGCGGTTGGCTCGAGCAGGCGTCGCTCCTCGACCGGGCTTTGCGGTACGTCTATGGAGATGATCTGAAAGATGATCTCCGCCGAATCGTCGGCCACAAATGTTGACCGCAGAAACTGCACCCGAACGCCGAAATTGATGCGCACGACGGCGTCCGTGCGTTCCGGGAAAGCTTCGACGATGCCAAGGACCTCGGCAATAGCATTGGGTATGCCGGCCACAATAAGCAGCGCGGCCGCCACCAGCGCCGCGAGCTTACTTCGGACACCCCAGACCTCCAGAAACGCCGTCATCGCGCGTCGCTCCCCAAAGGCTTGACCGCCAAGGTCCCGCCGGTGGGGCGGTGCTGGCCGCTCCCAATCCACGAAATCGTCGCGTACGCGCGGTCCATACTCGCGTGGCGGCTGGAGCGGTCCCCCAGCTCGCTCACAGTGTAGAGCATCCCCGGCCAGCTCACTTTAGGGTGGCTGCCGGCGCCGGAACGGCTAGCGTCGCAGCCGGCACCGTCCGGATTGTACGCGGCGAAAGTCCAGGTCGGGAGCTCCGTGTTCGGTTGGTGGCGGCGCATGCGTGACCCCGAGTCGTTGCTGTCCGTTCAATCAAAACTGTTGAAACCGCGGTGGCAGTTCTCGCACGGCTGTCCCACATGGTGATTCCTCGGTGCTCTTGTTGTCACAGCCGGATAGGGCGATCCGTTCATATGGCAGGTTGCACAACCCGTCACGATTCCCAGGTGGTTCATGTTTGCCGTGGTGAAGGTCGTTGTCGACCGATGGCACACCTCGCAGGATTGGGCGGTCGGAATGTGATTCGACGGTTTCCCCAAAGCTCGCGCGCCATCGTGGCAGGTCCCACAACCGGTCACTATCCCGGTATGGTTCATGGTGGCCGGGATCCAGGCCGTGGTGCGGTGGCAGGTGTCGCAGGCCTGGGTCGTGGGCACGTGGCTCGATGTCTTGCCCCGGGCGGTGGTGCCGTTATGGCAGCTGGCGCAGGTGCCCGGCGCG
>DKBC01000149.1 GCA_002451065.1 Betaproteobacteria bacterium UBA6910 | reverse complement strand
CGGCCAGCTGCAGATCGGCGACACTCTGAGCGAGGGCGAGGACCTCGCCTACAAGGGCATTCCCTATTTCGCCCCCGAAGAATTCCGCAGCACCCGGGCCCGGGATCCCATCAAGTACAAGCAGCTGCAGAAGGGATTGCGGGAGCTGGGCGAGGAAGGGGCGATCCAGGTGTTCGAGCCCCTGGCGGGCGGCCCCCTTCTGCTGGGCGCCGTCGGGCCGCTCCAATTCGAGGTGGTGGCGGCGCGGCTGGCGAGCGAGTACAAGGTGGACGCCATCTACGAGCCGGCCAGCATCCACACCGCCCGCTGGCTCACCTTCCCCGACGACACAATGCGCCGGGATTTCGAGCGCCAGCTGGCCGCCAACATGGCGCGAGACGTGGACGGCAACCTGGTATACCTGGCGCCCCACCGGGTCAATCTCCAGCTCACCCAGGAGCGCTGGCCCAGGGTGGGTTTTCACGCCACCCGGGAGCACGGCCGGCGGCTGGAACACGGCTAGCCCAGGAACCGCGGCGGCTGCGGGCTTATCCAAACGGACATGCCCCCCATCGACGCCGAACTCCTCGCCTACCTGCTGGCGGCCGCCATCCGCCTCTCCGGGTTGCCCGGAATGCCGGCGGAGGCGCTTCCGCCCATCATCGCCCTGCCGGCGGCGCAGCTTTCCGAGACGGCCTGCCGCGGCCGGCAGACGGCGGACTGCGAGAACATCGTCGCCGCCTTCGAGCCCGACGATTACCTCATCTACGCCCGGAACACCCTGGATTTCGAGAATGCCGCCGACAACTCCTACCTGGTGCACGAGCTGGTCCACGTGCTGCAGTGGCGTAGCGAGGGGGACGCGATTTTCGAGACCTGTGAGCGCGCATTAAGAACCGAGCGCGACGCCTATCGCGTCCAGAACGCCTACCTCAAGCGCGAGGGCCTGCTGATGCGGGTCGGCCAGGTGCTCAAGTTCACCAGTTGCAGCGATCCCCGGCGCGTGTTTTTCGCCCGCGGGCCGGAATAGCGACCTACCCGGAAGATCGGTTCGCCTGCTCCTCGATCTCCGGCGCCAGCCACTCCCGAAGTTGAGCATAGACTTCCGGTCGCCATAGCAGGTCGAAGTGGCCGGCGCCGGACACGATCAGGCACCGGTTCTCGGGAAAATCCAGCGCCAACTCCGCATTCCGGTGGCGCCCAAGGGCGCTGTCCAGTGGAACGAGACCGTCGCCGGGCGACAGCCCCGCAATGCGTCCGGCCCTGGATTTCGCTGTCGCGGCGACGGCGCAGCACGCCACGCCCTGGGGCAGCGGGACCGGGTGACGCCGGTCGCCGGCCCGCGCAAAGCGGTCTTTCCCCTCCCAGTCCTCGTCCAACAGATTTCCGTAGCGCAAATCGGTGACGCCGGCACTACGGATTTTCCCGATCCGCGCCAGGGGCGCGCTGTACGGGCTCGCTCCCAGCACGACGTCCACCCAGTTGCCGGCTCGCTCCAGCGGCGAGCCGTGGTGCGGCGTGCCGAGGAACACCAGGGCGCGCAGCTGACCCAGCCAGCGGTGCCCGGCAAGGCCACCGTAATGGCAGGCGCTGCGCGCAACCAGGCCGCCCATGCTGTGGCCGAGGATCACCAGCTCCTCCAGGGACACCGGCCACTCGCGGACCAGCGGCTCCAGCGCATCGGAGAGCGCCCGGCCGTTGGTGGAAACGTGCAGCCCGCTGTTGTAATGCAGATAGACCGGCGTGAATCCCAGGTCGCGGGCGAGGGCGGCGCCGTGATCGTGCCCCTCCCGGTGCCACTGCAGATCGTTCATGCAGATGCCGTGGGCCAGCACCAGCAGCTTGCCCGTGGCCTGGGGCATGGCCTCCGCCAGCGCGGCGCGACTCATGACCAGCGGCTGCCCATTCCGGCGCAGCCGCATCGGAATCGCCAGCGGGTTTCCCGTGGCCGCCAGGTGATCGCCCAGCACGCCGTTGAGGGCGGCCAGCATCGCCTCCCGCCGGGGCGACAGGTGGTGCCCCGCGAGCAGCGGCACGAGAGGCGCCACGGCCGTGTCGATGGCCGCGCCCACCAGGCGGGTCACGCCCCGCACGCTCCCATAGACCAGCCCCGGGATGCCACTCGCCGCGGCGGGCGTCGATGGGCCCCCGGGTTTCCGCCGGCGGGTGATGGTCTGATGCATTGCCTCCGCCAGGTCGGTGACGGCAGTGACCGCCTCCACCGCCAGCCGGCTCGCGCCCTGGACGTCGGAAGGCCGAACCGGATTCTTGCGGCTCATGGCAGCTCCATGAACTGGAGTTTCCGCCGAATCCGTTGCGGCCGCCATCCCAACAAAAACCCCGGGGGGCGCCCGGGGTTTCCCGTTTGCCAGCGTGCCCGGATTACGTGGGCCGGATGTTCGTTGCCTGCTTGCCCGCCGTGTCGAACGAAACCTTCTGGCCTTGTTTCAGGGTCTTTAAACCCGCAGCCTGGAAGGCGGAAAAGTGCGCGAACAGCTCCTCGCCACCGTTCTCCGGAGATATGAAGCCGAAACCCTTTTCATCGCTAAACCACTTGACCGTGCCATGTTCCATTGAGAGTCCTTTGATGATCGCGCGGGCAATCCCGCCTGAGAATGCCTGAATCGCAAGGCTGAACATGGCGGCGGAAAAGCACGCAAGCCTGGGACCAAACACAAGGGACTCTTATGCGCCCTTTTCACGCGCGGGTCAAAGCAATTATTTCTCTGCGCGGATGCAACTTTTCAACGAAACCTTAACCTCGCCGCGCCGGCGCCCGGTCCCCGGAACTCAAACCACTCCGCCCCGTCGCAGACTCGCAATCTCCTCCGCCCCGTAACCCAGCTCGCGGAGGATGGCGTCCGTGTGCTCGCCCAGGCGCGGCACGGGATTCATTTGCAGCTCGTCGTCGCTCCAGGAGCCGGGCGGAATCAGCGCCGGAACCGGTCCCGCCGGGGACCCGACGTCGCGCCAGCGGCCCCGCGCCGCGAGCTGGGGATGGCGCCAGAGGTCTTCGATGTCGTTGACGCGGGCATTGGCGATGCCGGCGCGATCCAGGCGCGTCACCAGTTTACCGGCGGTCAAACTGCGGAAAACGCTTTCGATGATCGCGCCCAGCTCTTCGCGCCCAGCGTTGCGCTTGGAGTTGGAATCGAAGCGCTCGTCCCGGGCCAGCTCCGGCCGCTCCAGCACCCGCTCGCAGAACACCGCCCACTCCCGCTCGTTCTGCAGGCCCAGCATCACGATCCCGCCGTCACCGGCCGCGAACGGGCCGTAAGGGTAAATGGTGGAGTGGGCCGCGCCGCTGCGCGGAGGCGGCGGCTGCCCCTGGTAGGCGTAATAGAGGGGGTAGCTCATCCACTCCGCCAGGGCCTCCAGCATGGAGACCTCGATGCGCCGTCCCTTGCCCGAGCGCCCGCGTTCCAGCAGCGCGGCGAGGATGCTGGCATAGGCATACATGCCGGCGGCGATGTCGGCGNNGTCGGCTCGCGCGACGAGTGCGCCGAGGATGTCCCGCGCCTCCGCGTGCTTGACGTCCAGGGTCAGGCTCTCCTTGGAGCGGTTGCACCACACGAAATGGGAAGCGAGCCCGCCCACCCGTTCGTCGTAGCCGCGGGCGAAGTCGCCGCTTCCCGGGCGCTCGATCTTGATCACCCGGGCCCCGAGGTCGGCCAGGTGCCGGGTGCAGAGCGGCGCGGCGATGGCATGCTCCAGGGTCAGGACCAGGGTGCCTTGCAGCGGGCGCATGGTCAGGCTCAGAACGAGCGCGGCAGGCCGAGGACGTGCTCGGCGATGTAGGAGAGGATGAGGTTGGTGGAGATGGGCGCCACCTGGTAGAGCCGGGTTTCGCGGAACTTGCGCTCCACGTCGTACTCGTGGGCGAAGCCGAAGCCCCCATGGGTCTGGAGGCAGACGTTGGCCGCCTCCCAGGAGACCTTCGCCGCCAGGTATTTCGCCATGTTCGCCTCGGCGCCGCAGGGCTTCCCGGCGTCGAACAACTCGCAGGCGCGAAACCGCATCAGGTCCGCCGCCCGCAGCTCCACGTAGGCCTCGGCCATGGGAAACTGCACGCCCTGGTTCTGGCCGAT
>DKBC01000252.1 GCA_002451065.1 Betaproteobacteria bacterium UBA6910 | reverse complement strand
GGCAAGATCATCCAGGAGCTGGAAGGCACCTTCCGCGGCGCCGGCTGGAATGTCATCAAGGTCATCTGGGGTTCCTATTGGGATACCCTGTTCGTGAAGGACACCAAGGGCCTGCTGCTAAAGCGCATGGAAGAATGCGTGGACGGCGATTACCAGACCTTCAAGTCCAAGGATGGCGCCTATGTGCGGAAACACTTCTTCGGCAAGTACCCCGAGCTGCTGGAAATGGTCGCCAACATGACCGACGATGACATCTGGCGGCTCAACCGGGGCGGACACGATCCCCACAAGATCTACGCCGCCTACGCTGCCGCCATGAGTCAAAAGGGCCAGCCGACGGTGATCCTCGCCAAGACCATCAAGGGCTATGGCATGGGGGAGGCGGGTGAGGGCCAGATGGTGAGCCACCAGCAGAAAAAAATGGGCACCGTGTCCCTCAAGGCGTTCCGCGACCGCTTCGGCGTCCCCGTGCCCGATGACAAGCTGGACGAGGTTCCCTACGTCAAGTTCGAGGAGGGGTCGCCGGAGCTCACCTATATGCGCGAGCGGCGCATGGCCCTGGGCGGGTACCTTCCGGCGCGGCGCCGCAACGCCGACGCCCTGGAGATTCCGCCGCTCTCCGCCTTCGACGCGCTGCTCAAGGCCAGCGGCGAGGGGCGCGAGATGTCCACCACCATGGCCTTTGTGCGCATTCTGAATATCCTGGTGAAGGACAAGAAGATCGGCAAGCGGGTGGTGCCTATCGTGCCCGACGAGTCCCGCACCTTCGGCATGGAAGGGATGTTCCGCCAGCTGGGGATCTGGTCGTCCGTGGGTCAGCTCTACACCCCGCAGGACGCGGACACCCTCATGTTCTACAAGGAGGACAAGAGCGGCCAGATCCTGCAGGAGGGGATCAACGAGGCTGGCGCCATGTCTTCCTGGATCGCGGCCGCCACCTCTTATTCCACCCACGGGATGGCGATGATTCCTGTCTACATCTTCTACTCCATGTTCGGCTTCCAGCGGGTGGGCGACCTGGCCTGGGCCGCCGGCGACATGCGCTCCCGGGGATTCCTGGTGGGGGGCACCGCCGGGCGCACCACCCTCAACGGCGAGGGCCTGCAGCACGAGGACGGCCACAGCCACTTGTTGGCCTCCACCATCCCGAACTGCATCGCCTACGACCCGACCTTCGCCTACGAGGTCGCCGTCATCGTGCACCATGGGCTGAAGCGCATGTATGTGGACCGGGAAGATGTCTTCTTCTACCTTACGGTGATGAACGAAAACTACTCCCACCCCGAGATGCCCAAGGGCGCGGAGGAGGGCATCATCAAGGGCATGTACCTGTTCCGGGATGGTGGCAAGTCCAAGGGTCCGCGCATCCAGCTGCTGGGCTCGGGCACCATCCTGCGGGAGGCGATCGCCGCCGCGGACCTGCTGCAGAAGGACTATGGCGTAGGCGCCGATATCTGGAGCGTCACCAGCTTCAACGAGTTGCGCCGCGAGGGTCTCGAGACCGCGCGCTGGAACATGCTCCACCCCAGCGAGAAGCCCCGGCTGTCCTACGTGGAGCAGTGCCTGAAGGACCGGCAGGGACCGGTGGTGGCGGCGAGCGACTACATGAAGATCTTCGCCGACCAGATCCGCCCCTTCGTGCCGGGGCGCTACACCGCGCTGGGCACCGACGGCTTCGGGCGCTCGGATACCCGAGAGAAGCTGCGCCGCTTCTTCGAGGTGGACCGGCAGCACATCGCGGTGGCGGCGCTCAAGTTACTCGCCGACGAGGGCAAGATCACCACCGAGAAGGTGGCTCAAGCCATGGACAAGTTCGGCATCGATCCCGATAAACCGAGTCCCACTAAGGTGTGAGGAAACCAGGGGCGGGGAATACCGAGGGCCGGCCATAGCCACGAGGTATCTGGTTCACGGCCCGGTGCCCCGTTTGTCCGTGCCCAGTTACCGACCTCCGAGAAGGAAAAGAACATGAGCCAATTCATCGAAGTGAAGGTCCCTGATATCGGGGATTTCAAGGACGTGCCGGTCATCGAGGTGCTGGTCAAGCCCGGCGACCCGGTGAAAAAGGAGGATTCGCTCATCACCCTGGAGTCCGACAAGGCGACGATGGAGGTCCCATCGACCCATGCCGGCGTGGTTAAGGAGGTGGATGTCAAGGTGGGCGACAAGGTGGCCGAAGGGTCGCTGATCCTGATTCTCGAGGCGCCGGAGGCCGCCGCCGCGGCGCAGGCCTCTTCGGCAGCGCCGCTCCCGCCTGCTGCGCCAGCCGCGGCCTCTGCCCAGGCGCCGGCGGCCACCTCGGGCGGAGTGCGCGAGGTCCATGTGCCCGATATCGGCGACTTCAAGGACGTGCCGGTAATCGAGGTGCTGGTGAAGGCGGGCGACACGGTGAGCAAGGAGGACGCGCTCATCACCCTCGAGTCCGACAAGGCCACGATGGACGTGCCATGTCCGTTCGCCGGGGTCGTGAAGCAGGTCGCGGTCAAGGTCGGCGACAAGGTCTCGGAGGGTGCGCTCATCCTTAGCCTGGAGGAGTCCGGCGCTGCTGCCGCCGCCGCTCCACCCGCGGCCGCGGCAGCGGCCCCGAAACCCCAAACCGGCGCGGTGCCCGCTGCGTCAGCCGCGCCACCGCCAGCCGCTGCTCCGGCGGCGGGGCCGGTGAACGAAGCCGGATTCGCTAAGGCCCACGCCAGCCCCTCGATCCGCCGTTTCGCCCGGGACCTGGGGGTGGATCTGTCCCGGGTCAAGGGCTCGGGGCCCAAGCACCGCATTGTCAAAGAAGACGTGCAGTCCTTCGTCAAGGCCGCCCTCGCTCAGCCCGCGACAGCGGCCGCAGGGGCGGGGGCGGGGCTCAACCTTTTGCCCTGGCCCGACGTGGACTTCGCCAAGTTCGGCCCGGTGGAACCCAGGCCGCTTTCGCGCATCAAAAAGATCTCCGGCGCCAACCTGGCGCGCAACTGGGTGATGATTCCCCATGTCACCCATCACGAAGAGGCCGACATCACGGAACTGGAGGCGTTCCGCAAGCAGTCCAATGACGCGGCGGCCAAGCAGGGCATCAAGGTCACGCTGCTGGCCTTCCTGATCAAGGCCAGTGTCTCGGCCCTCAGGAAATTTCCCGAGTTCAATGCTTCCCTCGACAAAAGCGGCGAGAACCTGGTGCTCAAGCGCTATTACCACATCGGCTTTGCCGCAGACACGCCCAACGGGCTGGTGGTGCCGGTGCTCAAGGACGCCGACCAGAAGGGAGTGCTCGCCATCGCCAAGGAACTGGGCGACCTCTCCGCGCTGGCGCGGGATGGCAAGCTCAAGCCGACAGACATGCAGGGCGCGACCTTTACCATCTCCAGCCTCGGGGGCATCGGCGGCACGGCCTTCACCCCCATCATCAATGCGCCGGAGGTCGCGATCCTCGGGGTTACCCGCTCGTCCCTCAAGCCTCAGTGGGACGGCAAGGCCTTCGTGCCGCGCCTGATGGTGCCGCTCTCGCTCTCCTACGACCACCGGGTGATCGACGGCGCAGCCGCGGCGCGATTCGCCGCGTACCTGGCGAGCGTGCTCGCCGACATGCGGCGGGTATTGCTCTAATCGGCAGCCACGGAGAACCAAAGGCGCACGGCAAAGCGCACTGAATCAATGCAGAGGACGCGAAGGGCGCTCAGAAGAAGATCGAAGCCATGGCATCCAATCCTTTTCTCCGCGTGCTTTGCGTTTGGCGCGTTTGACCCTGTGGTTCCGCGTGTCCCAGTGCCTCTGCGGTGAATAGTTCCGCCCCGTTCGGGATCCTCGGCGGGACCTTCGATCCGATCCATATCGGGCATCTGCGGCTGGCCATCGAGGCGGCGGATGCCTGCCGGCTCCGGGAGGTGAGACTGATCCCCGCCGGCACGCCCCCGCACCGGCCGCCCCCCCGCGCCCCCGCCTGGCAGCGCCTGCAAATGGCGCGGCTTGCCGCCGCCAATTGCCCCGGCCTGATTGTGGACGACCGGGAAGCGTCCAAAGACCGTCCCTGCTACACGGTGGAGACCCTCGCCGAGATGCGCGAGGAGTTGGGCGATGACGTCCCGCTTTGCCTCATCGTAGGGGCGGACGCATTCGGGGATCTGCCTACCTGGCACCGCTGGCGGGACCTCTTCGCGCTTGCCCACTTCATCATCGCCCGGCGCCCGGGGGCCGGCGATGCGCCGTGGCCGGAGGCGCTTCGCGCCGAGTGCGTCGAGCGGATTCGGCCCGGATGGAAGGACCTGGCGACGGCGCCGGCGGGCCGCGTGGTGAGTATCGAGATCCCGCTGCTGGATATTTCTGCTTCCGGCATACGGGCCCGGCTGGCAGCCGGAGGCAACGTCCGGTATTTGCTTCCAGATCCGGTTCTCGATTATATTCAAACAAATAACCAATATTCCGGGGGCTGATGAGGCGCATCGACAGAATGGTCAAGGCGACAGTGGCCGCGCTCGAAGACATCAAGGCGCGGGATATTGTGGTCCTCGACGTGACGCCCATGACCTCGCTGTTTGACCGCATGATTGTCGCTACCGCCGATTCCGCGCGCCAGACCAAGGCCCTTGCCCATAACGTCCAGGAAAATCTCAAGGCTCTCGGTTACCGCACCTATGGCAGCGAAGGCGAGCAGACCGGCGAGTGGGTGCTGGTGGACCTGGGAGATCTCCTGGTCCACATCATGCAGCCCGCGGTTCGCCAGTATTACAACCTCGAAGAACTCTGGGGACCGTCCCAGCCCCGCCGCGCCGCCACCACCCCACGCAAGGCGGAAAAGCCGGCCAAGGTCCGGGCTGGCGCGTGATGCATGCGCTTTTTCGTGCTGGCCGTGGGGAACAGGATGCCGGCATGGATCGGGAGTGGATTTCAGGAATACGCCAAGCGCATGCCCCGGCACGCCCGGATCGTTTTGCGGGAGATCCGGCCCGAGCGGCGTACCGCGGGGGCCGTCACCGAGCGGGTTCTGGCCTCGGAGCGGGACCGGATTCTTGCGGCGCTTCCCGACCAATGCGAGGTCATCGCCCTGGACGAGCGGGGCGCTGCCTTGAGCACGGCTCAGTTGGCGGAACAGATCGCCCGCTGGCAGGCCGCAGGAAGGGATGTGGCGTGGATCATCGGCGGGCCGGACGGGCTACACCCGGACCTGAAGCGGAAGCCGCATTACCTGGTTTCGCTTTCCGCAATGACCCTTCCCCATGGTCTGGCGCGCGTGCTCCTCGCCGAGCAACTCTACCGGGCGGTGTCCATCCTGGGCGGGCACCCCTATCATCGGGATTAACGGGCCTTCCCCGCCCCTGACTAGCCATGCGACCCGAGAAGCGAATCTACCTGGCTTCCCGCAGTCCGCGGCGGCGGGAGCTCTTGAAGCAGATTGGCGTCAACTTCGAGCTCCTGCTGCTGCGCGAGGACCCGGGCCGGGGCCCCGACGTGGACGAAAGGCCCCAGGTTGCGGAAGGCCCGGAGGAGTTCGCGCGGCGGGTGGCTCTGGCCAAGGTGGACGCGGGGTGGCGGCGGATCAATGAGCGCCGGCTGCCGCGCCTCCTGCAGCGGCTGCCCCTGCTTGCGGCGGACACCGTGGTGGTGCTCGACGAGCGCATTATCGGCAAGCCCCTGGGTCCCGAACATGCCGTGGAGATCTTGAAGCGGCTGTCGGGGCGCACCCACCAGGTCATGTCCGCGGTGGCGGTGGCTTTCGACGACCGCGTGGAGATGGCGCTCTCAGTGACCTCGGTGGAGTTCGCAAAACTCAAGGACGAAGACATCCGGCATTACGTGGCGACGGGTGAACCCCTGGACAAGGCGGGAGCCTATGCCATCCAAGGGCGGGCCGCAGCCTTCGTGTCGCGGTTGGAGGGGAGCTATTCGGGGGTCGTGGGGCTGCCGCTCTACGAGACCGCCCAGCTCCTGCGGGGCTTCGGTCTCGAGTTGCCGTGAGCGAAGAGATCCTGATCAACGTCACGCCCCAGGAGACTCGCGTGGCGGTGGTCGAGCAGGGCACGGTGCACGAGTTGCACGTGGAGCGTGTCGGCAGCCGCGGGCTGGTGGGGAGCGTCTACAAGGGACGGGTGGCCCGGGTGCTCCCCGGAATGCAGTCGGCCTTCGTGGATATCGGCCTTGAGCGCGCGGCTTTCCTCCACGTGGAAGACATCTGGCAGAAACGCCAGAACGGAGATCCCCCGAAGCCCATCGAGCGGTTGCTGCACGAGGGCCAGACTCTGCTGGTGCAGGTGATCAAGGATCCCATCGGCAGCAAGGGGGCGCGGCTCTCGACGCAGATCAGCATCGCCGGCCGGCTGCTGGTGTACCTGCCCCAGGAATCCCATATCGGCATTTCCCAGCGCATCGAGAGCGAGGCGGAGCGCGAGATGCTCCGGGGGCGCGTGCAGCAGCTGCTGCCCCCCGAGGAGAGCGGGGGCTTCATCGTGCGCACCATGGCGGAATCCGCCGGCGAGCGCGAGTTCGCCTTTGACATCGAGTATCTGCGCAAGCAGTGGGCCGGCATGGAAGAGCGCAGCCAGACGGTGACATCGCCCGGGCTCGTTTACCAGGACCTGAACCTCAGCCTGCGCGTGCTGAGGGACTTCGTGACCGAGGAGACGGAACGGGTGCTGGTGGACTCGCGCGAAACCCACCAGAGGCTGCTGGCCTTCGCCCAGGACTACATCCGAAACGTGTCCGGGAAAATCGAGCACTATGGAGGCGAGCGGCCGCTCTTTGATCTCTATGGCGTGGAGGACGAGATCGAGAAGGCCCTGGCGCGGCGGGTGGATCTCAAATCCGGCGGCTACCTCATCATCGACCAAACCGAGGCGCTGACCACGGTGGACGTGAACACCGGGGGCTTTGTCGGCGGGCGCAGCTTCGACGACACCATCTTCNNCAAGACCAACCTCGAGGCGGCCCACGTGATCGCGCGCCAGCTCCGGCTGCGCAACCTGGGCGGAATCATCATCATCGATTTCATCGACATGGAGAGCGAGGAGCATCGCAACGCGGTGCTGACCGAGTTCCGCAAGACGCTGTCCCGGGACCGCACCCGTATGACGGTGAACGGATTTTCCCAGCTCGGGCTGGTGGAGATGACGCGCAAGCGGACCCGGGAGAGTCTTGCCCACGTGCTCTGCGAGCCCTGCCCCACCTGCGCCGGCCGCGGCGAGGTGAAGACGGCCCAGACCGTGTGCTACGAAATCCTGCGCGAGATCGTGCGCGAGGCGCGCCAGTATGACGCCCGGGAGTACCGCATCCTGGCCTCCCAGACGGTGATCGACATGTTCCTGGACGAGGAGTCCCAGGGCCTGGCCATGCTATCCGACTTCATCGGGAAGCCCATCTCGCTCCAAGTCGAAACCCTTTACAATCAGGAGCAGTACGACGTCATCCTGATGTGACAAAGCGGCGCCTTTGGTCCCGATACTTTGTCGCTCGCCGCGCTCGAATGCTCATGTACATCCGAGTACATTCCGCTTCGATCCCGGCTCGCTTCGCGTCTCGAAACCAAATGCTTGCTTTGGCTGCGGCGGCCCGCCCCGCCCTGCCATCGCTCGCTCCGCGTTGCGAACATTGCAGCTAGGGATTCCGGAAAAGTGTTTCGTGTCCGAGGGAGCTGCCGGCGATCTCGACCACCTTTTCCCGCGACTTTTCGCCCCGGACCACTTTCACGGCCCGTTTCGGTACCGCGAATCGCGCCGCCAGGAAATCCACCAGGGCCGCGTTGGCCCTGCCTTCCACCGGCGGGGCGGCGAGCCGAATTTTGAGGGCGTCGCCGTGCAGGCCTGCGATCTCGGTGCGCCGGGCGCCCGGCTGCACGTGCAGGGTAAGCTCCAGTTTTCCTCCGGGGCCGATGCGAATCCAGGCGGGCACCGGCAGCCCTAGAACAGGCTCACGACTGCGCCCTCCAGCCAGGCGACCGGGAGCATCAGCGCCAGCTGGCAGGCGATGAGCAAGAACAGGGGCGAGAGATCGACGCCCCCGAGCAGGGGAAGTCGCCGCTGGATGGGCCGCAGGAACGGCCGGGTCAGGGCATCCAGCACCGGGGCGAGGGGAGTATGGGGATTCACCCAGGACAGCACGGCTTGGATCAGCACCGCCACCATCAGGATATAGACACTCAGCTTGACCAGCTTCACCGCCGCCAGCATCGAAATGGCGAGGACCGCCATCCCGGCCGCGGAGCCGACGGCGTAGCCCTTGAGCTGGAGCACCAGAACCAGCTCCAGGATCTGAACCAGCCAAGCCAGGAGCAGGGTTGCCAGGTCCGCGCCCCATAGGCCGGGCACCACGCGCCGCGCCGGGATTACCGCGAAATTGGTGACCGCGGCGATGAACTGCGAGACCGGATTGCGGTAGGGCGCTCTCGCCAGTTGCAGATAAAACCGCAGCAACAGGACCAGCCCGAAAAGTCCGACCAGGGTTTCGACCAGGAACACGAGGGCGTCCGACATGGCCTCAGTCCTTTCCGAACTCGTCGCCGAGTTCCCGCGCCCGTTCCGCGGCGGCCAATACCGCGCCGACGATGTGCCGTTTTACCTGACCTGCCTCGAGGGTGCTCAGGGCGCGCTCCGTGGTTCCCCCTTTGGAGGTCACGCGCGCCCGCAGAACCGCGGGGTCTTCGGTGCCGCTCGCCGCCAGTTCGGCGGCGCCGCGGAAGGTGGCAAGCGCGAGCCGCCGGGCGTCTGCGGCCTCGAAACCGAGTTCCTGCGCCGCCTGCTGCAGCGCCTCGATGAAATAAAAAACGTAGGCTGGGCCGCTGGCGGAAACCGCCGTGATCGCGTCCATCATGGCATCGTTGTCCAGCCACACCGTGTCGCCGGCAGCGCCAAGGATTCTCTCGGCGCTGCTGCGACCTTCCGGGGTCACGCCGGGCAGGGCGAAAAGCCCGGTGATGCCTTTGCGGATCAGGGCCGGAGTGTTGGGCATGGCGCGCACCAGGTTTGGATAACCGCCGAGCCAGCGGGAAATGTCCGCGGCACGGATCCCGGCCGCGATGGAGATCACGAGCTGCTCCTCCAGGAGCGGGCCCAACGCCGTGGCGACCTCCCGCAACTGCTGGGGTTTCACCGCCAGCACCACCGTCTGGCTGCCGGGCACCCCTTCTGCCGGGTTTGCCACCGCACGCACCCCCATTTCCCGCGCGAGGCGTTCCCGGGCCTCAGGCGCGACCTCGATCACCGTGAACTCCCCGGGAGCCCCGCCCTCCTGCAGCAATCCGCCGATGAGGGCGGTCGCCATGTTGCCGCCGCCGATGAAAGCGATGTTCATAGTCAAGCCTCAATCCTCAACGCAGAGGCCGCGCAGAACGCGGACCAAATAAAAAAATACGCCGCAGGTCAGGGAAATGATGGTGGCGGCACATGCCCATGCTCCGCTCTGCGCCCTCCGCGGCCTTCGCGTTTACCGCCTTGCCCTTTCCCCGAAAATCGCCGTGCCCACGCGCACCATGGTCGCGCCTTCCGCGATGGCCGCTTCCAGGTCGCCGGACATCCCCATGGACAGGGTGTCCAGCGCCAGCCCCTCTGCATTCAAGTCGTCGCGCAGCCTGCGCAACTCCGCGAAGCGGGAGCGCTGCAGAACGGAATCCGGCGTGGGTTCCGGGATCGCCATCAGTCCCCGCAGGCGCAGGTTGGGCAGGCCGGCGACCAACCGCGCCAGGGCTGGGGCCCGGTCCGGAGAAACCCCGCTCTTGGACCGTTCCCCGCTGACATTCACCTGAACGCAGACTTGAAGCCGGCCGGAGCCCGGCGGACGGGCGTGGGCCAGGCGCTCGGCAGCCTTTTCGCGGTCCACGCTGTGTACCCATGTGAAATTTTCCGCAATCGCCCGGGTCTTGTTGGTCTGAATCGGGCCGATGAAATGCCAAGTCAGCGGCAGATCGGCCAGCGCCCTCATCTTCGCCAGCGCTTCCTGGACGTAATTCTCACCGAAGTCCGTCTGGCCGCCGGCATAGGCCTCGCGGATTGCCTCTGGCGGAAACGTTTTGCTCACCGCCAGCAATTGCACGGTTTCCTGACCCCGTCCCGCCGCCAGCACTGCTGACTGGATGCGGCTGCGCACGGCTTGCAAGCGGGATATGATTGTTGCCATAATGCATCGGGTTTTTTTGACACTCATTCATCGAGTTGGCGCTGCATACCGTCAAGCCAGGAGCCGGGGTCGCCGCGAGGCTCGATAATCCCCGAGGATTATAATGGACATCGCCGAACTGCTGGCTTTCTCGGTCAAGAACAAGGCNNCTTCCGCCCATGCTCCGGGTGCATGGCGACGTCCGGCGCATCAATCTTCCGGCTCTCGAGCACAAGAACGTGCACGAGATGGTGTACGACATCATGTCGGACTCCCAGC
The DNA here is from genome assembly GCA_002451065.1 of Betaproteobacteria bacterium UBA6910. Taxonomy (GTDB): domain Bacteria; phylum Pseudomonadota; class Gammaproteobacteria; order Burkholderiales; family UBA6910; genus UBA6910. The sequence goes on along the minus strand of DKBC01000252.1, from coordinate 236 downwards.
GCAAGCACTACGAAGAGAACCTGGAGTGCGACTTCTCCTTCGAACTGCCCAACCTGGCGCGATTCCGCGTCAACGCATTCGTGCAGCAGCGGGGCGCGGGCGCAGTGTTCCGGACCATTCCGTCCAAGGTGCTGACCCTGGAGGACCTCAACTGCCCGCCGATATTCAAGGAAATCTCGCAGCAGCCCCGGGGCATCGTTCTGGTGACGGGACCCACCGGCTCCGGCAAGTCCACC
>DKBC01000309.1 GCA_002451065.1 Betaproteobacteria bacterium UBA6910 | reverse complement strand
GGGCAGGCCCGCGCCGAGCAACGCCAGGTCGGCGACGGCCCAGGCCGGGGAGTTTTCCAGCGCCAGGGCAACCGCCGTGGGGCGCAGTTCGCGGAGTTCCAGCGCCAGGGCGCTTGCCCCATGGGCAAGAGCGGCGTAGCCGAGGTTCGTGAAACCGTCCGTCACCGCCGGGTCGTCCGGGCGCGACTCGGCCCCCAAGTCAACGGCCGCAAGGATCTTGCTCATGGCGCGGGCGCCGGGAGAGCCCGGGCATGAATCGCGGCGCGGGACTGTTCGACGCTCGCCGCCGCCACCACTGGCTCGGTGTCATAGTAGCGGCCCCAGTCTGCCCGCTCCGCTTCGGGGAGCCGCCGGATGTCGGCGCGGCCCAGGAAGACGAGGCGGATGCCGAGCCGGGTGAAGGCGTTCACCAGGGAGGGAACGGCGGTGAACACCGCCCATGCCTTGCCTGTGCGGTAGAGGTGTTCGGTGAGGGCCGCGATCAGGTAGCGGGCCATGCCCGGGCGGGCGACGGCCAGGTTGCCGACCTCGGTGAGGGAACCGCGGCTCACGGGCCGACCGGTCATGGTCTGGAGCACGGACTCGGGAGGCAGGTCCAGGTAGGTCTCGAGGAAAAGCCGTTCGACCCCGGCGTCCCGCAGTCCGCACACCGCGATCACTTCGTCCCGGCGGTCCCTCAGGCTCATGAGCTGGGGCATGAAATGGCTCAGCCGGGCGCCATAGGCGGCCGCGAAGGAGGCGGACACGAACTGCTCCAGGGGCTGGCGTGATTCGCCGCCGACATCGGCGAATTGCACGGTCATGCTGCGCAGCCCGGGCGGGCCGGGCAGGCGCGTCAGCGTCCAGGGCGCGCCGGTGGCCGAAACCTCCGGAGGTAAAGGCACGGGGAGGACGGCAGCGTCCTCGAAGTAGTACATGGGCAGGTTCTCCAGGATTCGACGGGAGAATCCTACCCAGCCAGCCTTAAGCCACCCTTAACCGCCCTCCGGCTCCCTGCTGCGGCGGTTTACTTGGCCGGGGGGATTGGCCATAATGAGTGCTTCCCGCCTGTTTTTCTTCATAAATCTGACACACGCGCAGGGCCGGTGCCCGCGGAGCGACCTAATGGCAAGGATGGTGAAATGCGTAAAGCTCGGCCGCGAGGCCGAGGGGCTGGACTTCCCCCCGTATCCCGGCGAGTTGGGGAAACGGATATTCGAGAACGTCTCAAAAGAGGCCTGGCAGGGGTGGGTCCGGCATCAGACCATGCTGGTGAACGAGGGCCGGCTCAACTTGGCGGACCCGGCTGCCCGCAAGTACCTGGCGGAACAGATGGAGCGTTATTTCTTCGGCGCCGGCGCTGACATGCCCACGGGATACGTGCCGCCCAAGACGTAAGTTGCAGGCCTTTCGCCGCGCCGATCCGTGAACAAGCCCGAACCTGCCGCCGAGCTGATCCGCGACCGATTTTTGAACCGGGAGCTGGGCATTCTCGCGTTCCAGCGCCGGGTGCTGGCCCAGGCGGAGGATCCCTCGGCCCCCCTGCTGGAGCGGCTGCGCTTCCTCTGCATCGTGTCCAGCAACTTGGACGAATTTTTCGAGATCCGGGTCGCGGGCCTCAAGGAGCAGATCAACATACACCCCGACGTGGCGGGCCGTGACGGGCTTTCGGTGCGGGAGGTTTTCAAGCGGGTGAGCGCCGTGGCCCATGAGCTGGTGGCCCGCCAGTATCAGGTGCTGAACCAGGAGGTCTTTCCCGCTTTGGCCGAGAAAGGCATCCGTTTTTACCGCCGCAGCAGCTGGACTGACGCGCAGCGGGAGTGGATCAAGGCCTTCTTCTTCCGGGAGCTGATGCCGGTGCTGACTCCCATCGGCCTCGACCCCTCGCATCCTTTCCCCCGGGTGCTGAACAAGAGCCTGAACTTTGCGGTGGAACTGTCCGGAAAAGACGCTTTCGGGCGCTCCAGCGGCACCGCCGTGGTGCAGGCGCCGCGGGTGCTGCCCCGGGCAATCCAGCTTCCGCCGGAGCTGAGTGGCACCGAATACGGTTTCGTATTCCTGTCGTCCATTCTCCACGCCCATGTCGGGGAGCTGTTCTCGGGAATGAACGTCCTCGGCTGCTACCAGTTCCGGGTCACGCGCAACAGCGACCTGTTCGTGGACGACGAGGAGGTCAAGAACCTGCGCACGGCGCTGCAGGGGGAGCTGCCCCACCGCCATTTCGGGAACGCCGTGCGCCTGGAAGTGGCGGACAACTGCCCCGAACCCATGACCCGCTTCCTGCTTTCCCAGTTTGGGTTGGGAGCAGACGACCTTTACCAGGTGGACGGCCCGGTCAACCTGGTGCGACTGATCACGATCCCGGATCGGGTGGATCGCGCCGACCTCAAGTACCCGCCCTTCACTCCCGGTCTCCCCGGCAGCTTTGTCAAGAAGAAGCAGAAGACGGATGACATGTTCCAGCTGATCCGCAACCGGGACATCCTGCTGCACCATCCCTACCAGTCGTTTCAGCCGGTGATCGAGTTCGTGCGGCAGGCGGTGGAAGACCCGAACGTGGTGGCCATCAAGCAGACCGTTTACCGGACCGGCACCGACTCGGCGTTGATGGAGGCGCTGATCGGCGCCGCCAAGCGCGGGAAGGAGGTGACGGTGGTGGTTGAGCTCCTGGCGCGCTTCGATGAGGAGGCGAACATCAACTGGGCGAGCCGTCTCGAGGAAGTGGGCGCTCATGTCGTCTACGGCGTCGTCGGCCACAAGACCCACGCCAAGATGCTGATGGTGGTGCGGCGTGAGGAGGAACAGATTCGCCGCTACGTTCACCTGGGTACCGGCAACTATCACCCGCGCACGGCGCGCCTCTACACCGATTTCGGCCTGTTCACCTGCGACGAGGCGCTCTGCGGCGACGTCAACGAGGTATTCATGCAGCTCACCGGCCTCGGCAAGTCGGGCAAGCTCAGGCACCTGTGGCAGTCGCCGTTCTCGCTCCACGGCAACACTCTGGCGGCGATCCGCAACGAGACCCGCATCGCGGGGGAGGGGAGGCCCGGCGCCATCGTCGCCAAAATGAACGCGCTGCTGGAGCCGGAGACTATCAACGCCCTCTACCAAGCGTCCCAGGCCGGCGTGCAGATCGACCTCATCGTGCGCGGAGTGTGCGCCCTGCGGCCCGGCGTGCCCGGGCTGTCGGAGAACATCCGGGTGCGCTCCATCGTCGGGCGGTTCCTGGAGCACAGCCGCATCTTCTACTTTTTGAACGATGGGGCCGATGATGTCTATCTTTCGAGCGCGGACTGGATGGACCGCAACTTCTTTCGCCGCATCGAAACCTGTTTCCCGGTGCTGAACTCGAAGCTCAAGAAGCGGGTCGTCAAGGAAGGGCTCACCCCCTACCTCAAGGACACCCGCCGGGCATGGCTGATGGACGCGGATGGCAATTACCAGTTGGCGGCCGCAGGCGACGGCGAACCCTCCAGCGCCCAGGACGAACTGCTCGCGCAACTCGCGGTCCTGCCCGGCAAATAGCGGCGCTGCGCCCGGTCGCCGTTCCGGAGTCCGCGATGCACGAAGAACTGGAGATCAAGCTGCGGCTTCCCCCGGAGTCCCTGGGCCGGCTGGGCCGCGTTTCCTTGCCCGGCGCGGTGGCCGGCCAGCGCCCGGCGACCCAGCGGCTGCGCGCGGTCTACTTTGATACCCCGGACCTTGTGGTGCGTCGCTCCGGATTCGCGTTGCGCGTGAGGCGGGAGGGGCCGCGCTGGATTCAGTCGCTGAAGGGCGGTGGGGGTTCGGCTGGGGGGCTGCACCGGCGCCTGGAATGGGAAAGCCCGGTGCCCCGGTCGGAGATCGATCCCGGCCTGCTCCCCCAGAACGGCCCGGGAAGCGTGGCCCGCTCCAGGAAGGTCCGTGACGCGCTGGGTCCGCTGTTCATGACCGACATAACGCGCCGCCGCCGCATGCTCGTGTTCGAGAACGGCGACCGGGTGGAGTTTTCCCTGGACCGGGGAGAGATCCGCAGTGCTAGCGCGGCAGCCCCGGTCTGCGAGATCGAGTTGGAACTCAAGGCGGGCGCGCCCTTAAGGCTCTACGACGTGGCACGGGCGCTGGTCCGCGAGTTGCCCGTCCGGCTGGAACCGGATAGCAAGGCCGAGCGCGGCTACCGGCTGGCTGGCGGCAGCCTGCGGGCCCCGGTAAAGGCGGACGACATCCTGCTTCCCGGGGAAAGCACCGCCAATGACGCGCTGAAGGGCATTCTCCGGGCCTGCCTGGCTCACCTCCAGGCCAACGAGGACGGGATGCTCGAGGGCGGTGACGTGGAGTATCTGCACCAAATGCGAGTCGCGCTGCGCCGCATGCGCTCCGCCTTCAGCGCCTTCAACAAGTTGTTGCCGCGGGAGGTCGCGGAGCCGCAGGTGCGCGAAATCAAGTGGCTCACCTCCCGCCTTGGCGCCGCGCGGGACTGGGATGTATTCGTCACCGAGACTCTGTCCCGGATTCCCGCGTCCGGCCCGTGGGCGGCAAGCCTGGAAGGGTTTCTGGCCGCCGCCAAGTTCCGCCAGGAAAAGGCGGTCGTCCTGGCGCGGGATGCGGTCGGTTCGCGCCGTTACCAGGAACTGCTGCTCGGCATCGGGGCCTGGATTGCGGCGGAGGCCTGGCTCGAGGCCCTGGACGACGAGGGCCGGGCGCGAATGCATCAGTCGGCCAGGGAGTTTGCCCGTGCCGAGCTGGAGCGGCGGCATCGCAAGCTGGTGAAGGGCGGCGAACACCTCGCCGCCCTCGCTCCTGCGGAACGTCATCGGATGCGCATTGCCGCCAAGAAGCTGCGCTACGCGGGGGAATTTTTTTCCAGCCTGTTTCCGGGAAAGCCGGCCCGGGCCTATACCAGCGCGCTGGGCGCCCTGCAGGATGTGCTCGGGGCCCTCAACGACGCCGCCACGACGGAGCGGCTGGTGCGGGACGTGGGCGGGGAGAACGCCAATACATCGGTTGTGGCGGCAGCCGGTTTCGCCGAGGGCTGGGTCGCGTCGGAGACCGCCCATCGGGTGGCCCACATGGAGGAAATCTGGGAAGTTTTCCTGAAGCAGAAGCGGTTCTGGAAGTGAGGCGACGGAGGAGAACATGGACCTGATCCTATGGCGGCATGCTGAAGCGGAGGATGGCACACTGGACAGGGGGCGCAAACTCACGTCCAAGGGAGCGCGCCAGGCGGCGCGCATGGCCCGCTGGCTCGAGCCGCGGCTGCCCAGAACGGTGCGCGTGATAAGCAGTCCAGCCAAGCGTTGCCTGCAGACGGCTTCGGCGCTCACCGACAAGTTCCAGGAAGTCGGCGAAATCGGCGTTGGGGCGTCGGCGGCCTCGGTGCTCGAGGCGGCCGGATGGCCGGACGCGAAGGGGGCTGTCCTCGTGGTCGGCCACCAGCCGACCCTGGGCCAGGTGGCAGCGTGGCTGCTCGCCGGCGAAGAGCTGGAGTGGAGCGTCAAGAAAGGCGGTGTCTGGTGGTTCAGCACCCGGATTCGGGAAGGAGGAGGGCAGGTCGTGCTGCGGGGGGTGATGAACCCTGACCTCGCGTAACACGGCGGCGAACAAACAACTTCGGTGTGCGACGATGTTTGAATCCGCGGAACTCGGTCACCAGATCGACAAGGCCACCTACAAGCGGGAGGAACCGAGACTGCGGGAGGATCTGCTGGACATCCAGTTCGACCTCGCCCAGTCCAAGCGCTTCCAGGTGATCCTCCTCATCGGCGGATTCGACGGCGCCGGTCGCCGGGAAATCGTGAACCTGCTCAGCGAGTGGATGGACCCGCGCCACCTGGAGGTCAACGGCATGGGAATGCCCACCGACGAGGAGAGCCAGCGCCCGCGCACGTGGCGTTATTGGCGCGCCCTACCGCCCAAGGGGAAGATCGGCATGTTCCTCGGCTCCTGGTACACGGGCCCGGTCCTGGACTGGGTGTTCGAGAAGTCCAGCGACGAGCAATTGGACGAGGCGCTGGACGAGGCGGTGCGGCTGGAGCGCATGCTGACCAGCGAAGGAGCGCTCATCCTCAAGTTCTGGTTGCACCTTTCGAAGAAGGGGCAGAAGCAGCGCCTGAAGCAGCTGGAGGCGGACCCGCAGACCCGGTGGCGCGTCACCAAGCGCGACTGGGAGCACCTCAAGCTCTACGACCGCTTCCACGCGTGCGCCGGGCGAACCATCCGCCACACCAGCACCGCGGACTCGCCCTGGAACATCGTGGACGGCTCGGACAGCCATTACCGCAGCCTCACCGTGGGCAGGATCGTTCTGGAGGCCATCCGCAAGCGGCTAAAGGAACCGGACGGGCCACCAGCCAAGGCGGGTTTGCCGCCCCTGCCGCGGGCCATCGACAAGCTGGATGTCATCCGGGCCCTGGATCTCACCCAAAGCATCACCAAGAAGCAATACGAGAAGCACCTGGAGAGGTACCAGGAGAAGCTGGCGCGGCTGCTCAGGGAGCCGAAGTTCGCCAGGCGCGGCGCCATCGCCGTGTTCGAGGGCAACGATGCGGCCGGCAAGGGCGGGGCCATCCGGCGGGTCACGGGGGCCCTGGACGCCCGCCAGTACCTGATCAGGCCCATCGCCGCGCCCACCGAAGAGGAGCGGGCCCAGCCCTACCTGTGGCGCTTCTGGCGCCACATACCGCTCAAGGGCAGGCTGCTGATCTTTGACCGCTCCTGGTACGGCCGGGTGCTGGTGGAGAGGGTGGAAAAGTTCGCCGGCGAGGCCGACTGGATGCGCGCCTACGAGGAAATCAATGACTTCGAGGCCCAGCTGGCGGGCGCCGGTTACATGCTGACAAAATTCTGGCTCGCCATCTCCCAGGACGAGCAGTTCAAGCGCTTCAAGGCCCGGGAGACGGTGCGCTTCAAGCGTTTCAAGATCACCCCTGAAGACTGGCGCAACCGCAAGAAGTGGAATCAGTACCAGCAGGCCGTGTGCGACATGGTGGACCGGACCTCCACCGACCTTGCCCCGTGGACGCTGGTGGAGGCCAACGACAAGTACTTCGCCCGTATCAAGGTCCTGAAGACCCTTTGCCAGCGCGTCGAGGGAGCCCTATAACCAGCCCTTGCGGCGGAACAGCCACAGCATGGCGGCGCTGATGCCCAGCATGCCCAGAACGACCGCGGCGAAACCGAAGGGATTGTCCTTGCCGGGCAGGTAGCTGAAGTTCATGCCGTAGAGGCCCGCGATGAGGGTCAGGGGCATGAAGATGGTGGTGATGACGGTGAGGATCTTCATTACCACGCCCAGGCGGTAGCTCACCGTCGAGACGTAGATCTCCAGCATACCGGCCACCAGGTCGCGCTGGATTTCCAGGGACTCGATGATGTGCACGGCATGGTCGTAGACGTCGCGCAGGAACAGCAGGGTCCAGCGTTCGATGAGTGGCGATTCGCCCCGCTGCAGGGCGCTCAACACGTCCCGCAGGGGCCAGAGCATGCGCCGGATCTGCACCGCCTCCCGCCGTAATCCGTGAATGGCCTGGATGACCTCGGGCCTGGGATGGTCCACCACCGCGGCCTCCAGGGATTCCACCCGCTCGATCAGCCCCTCCAGCACCACGAAATAGCTGTCCACCACCGCGTCCACCAGGCTGTAAAGCAGGAAGTCTGCCTTCTGGCGCCGGATCTGGCCCTTGCCGGCCTTGAGCCGCTGCAGCACCGAGTGGAACGCGGGGGAGTCCGCTTCGAAGAACGAGAGCACGAAATCGGTGCCCAGCACGAGGCTGACCTGATCGTAGTCCAGGCGCTTGCCGTGGGCTTCCCGGTCAAAGGTTTTCAGCACCAGATAGAGGGTTTCCTGGTAATGCTCGAGCTTGGGCTGCTGCTCGGTGTTGAGGATGTCTTCCAGCACCAGGGGGTGCAGCCGGAAGTGCTGCCCGATGCCCTCCACCCGCGCAACGTCCTTAAGGCCGCAGACATTCACCCAGACAACGCGGTCGGAGGTTTCCCGGGGCGGCAGGGGTTCGGTGGGTGCGGGTTCCCAGATTTCGATGGCCTCCTCATTGAAGGCGACCACCGTGACACGGGTATCCTGGGCGTGGCGGCGGCCCACATGGATCAGGCTGCCTGGTGGGAGTCCCGCCTTGGCCGAGCGCCTGCGCGCGGGTCCCGTCATCGGGCGATCACGAGGCCACGGCCGGGCCGGTCACGCGCATCGGCTTGATCCGGAATTCCACGCCGAGCGCCTTCCACTCCTTGACTTCCGCCTCCAGCTCACTTTCGGTAAGGGGATTCCGTTGCAGCCACTGCGGGTCGATCCGCAGCTCCAATCCGTTCGCCCGCTCCGCGAGTTCCAGGGAGGGTAGCTCCCGGTCGCGCCGACTGCGGAACAGCAAGGCCGCGGCCCGCAACGCGGCTGCCAGCGGAAGATCCGGTCCCAGTCCCAGGTGCCCCTGGAGCTTCTTTAGGGATCCCCGGTGAGCGAGAGCCAGCAGGGCGAGCCGACCCTGCTCGGGCTTGGAAAAGCCCGGCATGTCGGCGTATTGCAGGATGTAGGCGGAATGCTTGTGGTAGCTGTTGTGGGCCACGGAGATTCCGATTTCGTGAAGCCGCGCCGCCCACGACAGCAGCTTGAGGGCGTCCTCCCGGTCCTCGGGGGTGCCTTGCGCCACGGGGCTCGCGAGCTGCACGGCTAGCGCTTCCACCCGGCGCGCCTGGGGGGCGTCCACATGGTAGCGGCTCATGAACTGGGCCACGGTCGCTTCCCGCATGTCCCGGTGAGTGTAGCGCCCCAGCAGGTCGTAGAGGACTCCCTGGCGCAGGGCGCCGCTGGCCGGGCTCATGTGCTCGATGCCCAGCTCGGAAAACGCCGCGTAGAGAATGGCCAGCCCGCCCGGCAGGATGGGCGCCCGGTCCGGGCGCACGCTGGGGAGTTTGATGCGCCCGGTGTCGCCGATATCGATCAAGATCTCGCGCAGCTTTTTCAGCCCCTCGTAGGTGATGCCACCGGAAGAAAGGCCGTTCTGCTCCAGGGCGTCGCCGATGGCGCGCACCGTTCCGGAGGAACCGAAAGCATTGTCCCAGGCGCCCCGGGAAAACTCTCCGGCGATGGTTTCCAACTCGGTGCGGGCGGCGAGCTCCGCCTGTTTCATGGCCCCCTTGCTGATCTTGCCCTCGGGAAAAAAACGCAGGCTGTAACTCACGCAGCCCATGTAGAGGCTTTCCAGCTTTTGGGGCTTGGCCCGGGTGCCGACGATGAACTCGGTGGAGCCGCCGCCAATGTCTATAACCAGCCTCGATTCCTCGGACGCCGGCAGTTCCTGGACAACGCCGAGGTAGATGAGGCGCGCTTCCTCCCGGCCGGCAATGACCTCGATCGGGAAGCCGAGGGCGTTCTGGGCTTTCTTGAGAAATTGCGGGGCGTTCTTCGCCACCCGCAGGGTATTGGTGGCGACCGCTCGCACTGCGTGGGGCGGGAGGCCCCGCAGGCGCTCGCCGAAGCGCTTGAGGCATTCCAGGGCCCGGGCCTGGGACTCGTCGTTGAGTCGCTTGTCGGAGCCGAGACCGGCGGCCAGGCGCACCGGGTCGCGCAGGGAGTCGAGCTCGTAGAGTTGGCTGCCGACGACGCGAGCCACCTGCAGCCGGAAGCTGTTGGATCCCAGGTCTACCGCGGCTAGGGTGGAATACTCGGGCACGCCGCTATTCTACGCCCGCACAGGAGGATCCTGCCGGCTGGCGCTCAGCCCTTGGCCTCGCGCTCGAACTCCTCGATGGTTACGTGGCGCACGTCTTTGCCCTTCACCATGTAGACCACGTACTCGGACATGTTCTTGGCGTGGTCGCCGATGCGCTCGATGGCCTTGGCCACGAACAGGATCTCCAGGGCGGTTGAGATCATGCGCGGGTCTTCCATCATGAACGTTATCAGCTGGCGCAGGATGGCGCGGAATTCCTCGTCCAGGTGCGAATCTTCCCGCACCACTTGGGCCGCTGCCTGCAGGTCCAGCCGGGCGAAGGCATCCAGGGATTTCCGCAACATTTCCAGCGCCACGTCCGCCACGTGCTTGATCTCCCCGAAGCGGGGCATGAGAAGCCGGTCCTTCTGGTGGATCAGCTTGGCCATGCGGGCGATTTTCTCGGCCTCGTCGCCGATGCGCTCCAGGTCGGTGATGGTCTTCAGCACCGTCATGATCATGCGCAGGTCCGCGGCGGCGGGCTGGCGGCGGGCAATGATATGGCTGCACAGTTCGTCAATGGCCACCTCCATGCCATTGACCCGCTGGTCGTCAGCGACCACTTGGTCGCCGAGCGTCAGGTTCCCCTCGCTCAACGCCTGGATGGCGCGAACGATCTGGCTCTCCACCAGCCCGCCCATTTGCAGCACCCGGGACCGGACCGCTTCCAGTTCCGCGTCAAACTGCTTGAAGGTGTGCTCGCCGCTGAATACTGATCCCATTTTCCCTCCTTCGGCGGGTGATTATCCCGCAGGATACCGCCCGATTATGACAGTTCTGTCGCCAAAAGCCTTCATTCGGGCAACAAGGTCTCGACCCCGGCGGCGCTTCCCAGCAGCAGGACGTCGGCGGGGCGCTGCGCGAAGATGCCGTTGGTGACCACGCCGGTGATCTGGTTGATCTCCCCTTCCAGTTCCACCGGGTCGGTGATGGCGAAGCCACGCACATCCAGGATCACGTTGCCGTTGTCCGTGGTGAAGCCCTCCCGGAGCACCGGCTGGCCCCCCAGGGCCACCAGCCGCCGCGCCACATGGCTCCGTGCCATGGGAACAACTTCCACCGGCAGCGGAAACTTTCCCAGGACGGCAACCAGTTTCGACTCGTCGGCGATGCACACAAAGCGCCGGGCCACGGCGGCCACGATCTTTTCCCGGGTCAGCGCCCCGCCGCCGCCCTTGATCATGTGCAGCCGGCGGGTAATTTCGTCGGCTCCGTCTACGTACACCGGCAGCTCGTCCACTTCGTTCAGATCGAGCACCCGAATGCCGTGGTCCTGCAGCCGCCGCGTCGAGGCTTCCGAGCTGGATACGGCGCCCTCGATGCGGGACTTGATCTTCCCCAGCTCGTCGATGAAAAAATTTACCGTGGAGCCGGTTCCCACGCCCACTAGGGCCCCCGCCTCCACCCGCTCGGCGGCGGCCCGCGCCACCGCCTGTTTCAACTCGTCCTGATTCAATCCCTGTCCTCCCCGGTGCCCCGGGTAGGATAGTCCCAAAGTGGTGATTCCACAAATGGTTACGCCCTCGAACCGGCATCGTTTGCGGTAGAATTCCCATCTTTCGATTGCGCCCATTCCATGAGAAGCGACTACCTCGAGAGAATCCTCACGGCCCGGGTCTACGACGTGGCGGAGGAGAGCCCGCTGGAAGTCGCCCCCGCCCTGAGCAAGCGCACCCGCAACCGGGTACTGCTCAAGCGCGAGGATGTGCAGGCGGTTTTCTCGTTCAAGCTGCGGGGCGCCTACAACAAGATGGCCCACCTGACCCGTGCCCAGCTGCAGCATGGCGTGGTGGCGGCTTCGGCCGGCAACCACGCCCAGGGCGTGGCTTTGGCGGCCCAGCGCATGGGCTGCCGGGCCACCATCGTGATGCCGGTGACCACGCCCGCCATCAAGGTGCAGGCGGTGGAGGCCCGCGGCGCCACCGTGGTGCTGCACGGCGACTCCTACGACGAGGCCTACGCCAGGGGCATGGAGCTGACCCGCGAGTCGCGGACCACCTTCGTGCACCCCTACGACGATCCCGACGTGATCGCGGGGCAGGGCACCATCGCCATGGAAATCCTGCGCCAGCACCCGGAACCGATCCACGCCATCTTCGTCCCGGTGGGTGGCGGGGGGCTTATTTCCGGCATCGCGGCGTACGTCAAGCGCCTGCGCCCCGAGATCAAGGTGATCGGGGTCGAGCCGACGGACGCGGATGCCATGGCCCGCTCGCTCCAGGCCGGCCACCGGGTGCAGCTGGACCAGGTCGGCATTTTCGCCGACGGGGTGGCGGTCAAGCTGGTGGGCGAGGAGACGTTCGAAATCTGCCGGGAGCTGGTGGACGACATGGTCCTGGTGGACTCGGACGCCATCTGCGCCGCCATCAAGGACGTGTTCGAGGACACGCGTTCGATCCAGGAGCCGGCGGGGGCCCTGTCCGTGGCCGGCGCCAAGGCCTATGTTGAGCAGCATCGAATGCGGGACAAGACCCTGGTCGCCATCGCCTCGGGGGCCAACATGAACTTCGACCGCCTGCGCTTTGTGTCCGAGCGGGCCGAAATCGGCGAGCAGCGGGAGGCGATCCTGGCCGTCACCATCCCGGAAAAGCCCGGCAGCTTCAAGAAATTCTGTTCGCTCCTGGGCGCGCGCAACATCACGGAGTTCAATTACCGCTTCGCTGATCCGCGGGAGGCCCACGTGTTCGTCGGCGTATCGGTCCACAGCCGGGACGAGACCCACAAGCTGGTCGGCCAGCTGGAGAAGCACGGGCTCAAGGCCATTGACTTCTCGGACGACGAAATGGCGAAGCTCCACATCCGCCACCTGGTGGGCGGGCACGCGCCCAAGGTGGACAACGAGCTGGTTTTCCGCTTCGAATTTCCCGAGCGTCCGGGGGCCCTCATGAAATTCCTCAACAGCATGAGCCACGACTGGAACATCAGCCTGTTTCACTACCGCAACCACGGCGCCGATTACGGGCGTGTGCTGGTGGGCATGCAGGTGCCGAAATCGGAGATGGGTGACTTCCGCAGTTTCCTGGAGCAGCTCGGCTACCGCTACTGGGACGAGAACGCGAATCCCGGCTACCGCCTGTTCCTGGGTTGACCGGGCCCCCCGCAGCCCCTTTTCCCCCGCATGATCGCAGCTGTCATCCTGGCGGTGCTGACCTTCGAAGCGGTCCTCTACGCCAGCGTCGGCGCCTGGGCGTTCCGGGAGCACGGCGTCCCGCCGGTGGTGTGCGCGGTGGCCGCCATCGCGTTCTTTCTGGCCCCGCGATTCGTGGTGGTCGGGATTCAGTACGCGCTGGCGAGCCGCCACCGGCCCGTCGCGCTTCGGCAGCGGTCCTTCAAAGAGACGCTCCTGGCCCTGACCCGCGAAGTCGGGGCCGTGCTTGCCATCTTCACCTGGGGCCAGCTCCTGCAGCGGTTTCTCTCGCCCCGGGATCCCTCCACGGTCCTCGGGGGCGCGGAGCCGCCGGTGCTGCTGGTCCACGGCATTTACTGCAACGCCGGGGTCTGGCATCGCATGCGCCGCCACCTAAGCTCCCGGGGCATCGGCAACCTGTTTGCCATCAACCTGGAGCCGCCGCTGGCGGGTATCGACGACTTTGCCCTGGCCCTCGCGGCTCGCGTGGAGGAAGTCCGGCGCCGCACCGGCGCTGGCAAGGTCCTGCTGGTGGCCCACAGCATGGGAGGGCTCGTATCCCGCGCCTACCTCGCGCGCCTCGGCGGGGCGGAACGGGTGGAACGCCTTGTCACCATCGGGTCACCCCACCATGGCAGCGAGCTGGCACGGCTCGGTATCGGGCGCTGCGCCCGGGACATGATCCCAGGCGGCCAATGGCTCATGCGCCTCGCCGCCGCGGAGGCCAAGTCCCCCGGTGTGCCGGTGACGTCCATTTTTTCCTGGGACGACAACATGGTGGCGCCCCAGGATAGTGCGCGGCTGCCGGGCGCGAAGACGATAGCGCTCGAGAGCGTGGGGCATCTGGAGCTGCTGCAGTCCCCCGAAGTATGGGGCCCCGTCGCCGACGCGATCGCGGCGGCCCGGGCGGGGAACGCGATGACAGCGCATTAGCCACCGCGATCCCAGGAAGAGTTCCATCGACGCAAGGTGCGCAAAGGAAGGAAATCGATGAGGCCTTCGCGTTCTCTGCGTCCTCAGCGTTATGGCGATCCTCCCGACTGCCGCGCCGCTTGGCGTCAATCCGCTACAAGTGAATGCCCTTCATGATCTCGGCGAACGCGATCTGGTCGGGCGTCGGCTGGGTCGGCGCCGCCGGCGCTCCCTGCGGCGGCTTCTGGCCCATGGACGCCCTGGACTCGGGGAACATTCGGTAGGCAGTGTTCATCACGATCTGGGAAATGCGCGGCGCCAGCATGTGCAGCACTTCGGCGAAAATGCCCAGCCGGGTGGCGAGCCGCACCGGGCGGTAGATGATGGCCTGCACCACCAGGTCGGCCGCCTCCTCCGGCGATAGCATCGGGATCTGGCGGTAGATCTCGGTGGGCGCGGTCATGCCCGTGCGCACCAGGGGCATGTTGAGCGTGGTGAATTCGATGCCGCTGTCGGCAAACTCCGACGCCGCGCAGCGCGCGAAGGCGTCCATCGCCGCCTTGGACGCGACATAGGCCGAGAACCGGGGCGCGTTGGTCAGCACCCCGATGGAGGAGATGTTGATCACGTGCCCGCGGCGCTGCTTCTGCATGGGCGGCAGCAGCCGCAGGGTGAGCCGCAGGGCACCGAAGTAGTTGAGGCGCATCACCCGCTCGAAGTCGTGAAAGCGGTCAAACGAGTTCTCGATGGAGCGCCGGATGGAGTGGCCCGCGTTGTTCACCAGCACCTGCACCGCGCCGTGCTCCTCCAGGACCTGACCCGTGAGCGCGTCCACCTGGTCCCAGTCGGTGAGGTCGCAGCGGTGGAAGAACACGCTCCAGCCCCTGCCGTCGATTTCCTTGCGCATGCGGTCGAGCTTCTCCTGCTCGCGGTCGACCACGATCACCCTGGCACCCGCTTCGGCAGCCTTGAGGGCCGCGGCCTTTCCGATCCCGTCGGCGGAGCCGGTGATCATCACCACCTTGTCCTTGACCGTACCGGCGAGACTGCGGTCGATGAACAGGTCCGGGTCCAGGTGCCGCTCCCAGTAGTCCCACAGCTTCCAGGCATAGTCCTCCAGGGGCGGCACCCGGATGCCGGCCTCGTCCAGCAGCTTCTGGGTTTCCCGGTTGTCGAACCGGGTCGGATAGCTCACGAACTGCATGATGTCGGCGGGCAGGCCCAGGTCCCGCATGATTGCGTGCTGGATGCGGCGGACCGGGGTCAGCATGGCGAGCCCCTGGCGGATGGTTCGGGGAATGAAACCGAACATGTGGGGGTTGATGCGGATCGCCAGGTCCGGCGCGTGCCCCGCGCGGGCGAAAATGTTGAGGATGTCCCCCACCCGCCGGGGGCTGGGGTCCGTGAGGTGGAAACAGCGGCCGTCCAGGCCGTTCCGGTGGGCGAGATAGTCCAGGGCGTTCACCACGAAATCCACCGGCACCAAGTTGAGGCGACCGCCCTCGAGCCCCACCGCCGGCATCCAGCGGGGCACAATGTTGCGCAGCTTCTGGATCGGCTTGAAGAAGTAGTAGGGCCCGTCCACCTTGTCCATCTCCCCGGTGTCCGACTGCCCGACCACGATGCCCGGGCGGTAGATGCGCCAGGGGCGCCGGTATTCCCGGCGCACGATGCCCTCGGAATCATGCTTGGTGCGGAAGTAGGGGTGGTCCATGTTCTCGGCTTCCTCGAACATGTCCTCCCGGAAGGTGCCCTCGTAAAGACCGGCGGCGGCGATGGAACTCATGTGGTGAAAGCACCCCGCTTCCACCGCCTCGGCGAAGCCAATGGTGTTGCGGGTGCCGTCCACGTTGGCCGCGATCTGGTCTTCGGCGCTGGCCTTGAGATCATAGACTGCCGCGAGGTGGAACAGGTGCCGCACCTGGCCCTTGAGCTTCTCTAGATCGGCCTGCGAGACCCCCATCAGCGGCCGGACCACGTTGCCCACCACCGGAATCGCCCGTTCCGGACCGACGCCCCAGCGGTGATACAGGGGTTCCAGCTTCTGCAGCTCGGGTTCGAGCACGAGGAAATACACGGGGCCCTTGTTGCGCTCGAGCAGCTTCTGGACGAGCCGTTTGCCGATGAATCCGGTAGCGCCGGTGACGAAATAAGCCATTGCTCTTCACTCCATCATTCAGGGAATCGGAAAATCCACGAGGAAACAGCAGGGCCATGATACACCGCCCGGCGCGGGCCCATTTTAGGGTGCTTGCTCTAATTCTGCGTCCTAGACTTGATGGTGAAGGGGGCCGGTTTCCGGTGACCCCTGGACAACGAACAGACGAAGGAGTGAATCATGGCCAAGAGAGTGACGAAGCAGCAAAAACCCGTGGCGGGCGGCGTTACCGAATCCGCACGCCATATCTGGCTGGCTGGTCTCGGCGCGTTTTCCCGCGCCCAGAAGGAAGGCGGCAAGGTGTTTGAAAGCCTGGTGAAGCAGGGGCACCAGCTCGAGTCCCACACCCGGGAAATGGCCGGGGACCGGGTTGAAATGCTGGCGAGCCGCGCCACCGGGACGCTGGACAAGCTCGAGCATGTGTTCGAGGAGCGGGTGGCCCGGGCCATGAAGGCCCTGGGGGTGCCCACCGCCAAGGACGTGGACCGTCTCGCCAGGCGCGTGGCGGAGCTCGACACCCATGTCGAGGAACTGATCGGGAAGAAGGCGCGTCCTGCGGCCAGGCGCGCTCCGCGGGCCAAGAAGGCCGCCTGAGTTGAAACATGGCCGCGCGGCGAGGCGCGCGCCGGCCGGCAGGTAAGGCCGGCAGACCCCGGATCGGGCTGGCGCTGGCTGGCGGCGGCCCGATCGGAGGGGTGTACGAGATCGGCGCCCTGTGCGCCCTTCAGGATGCACTTGAGGGAATCGACTTCGCCGATCTCGACATTTACGTCGGGGTGAGTTCCGGGGCGTTCATCTCCGCCACCCTCGCCAACCGTTTTTCGCCGGACGAACTGCGCGAGATCTTCATCGAGAACCGGTCGCGGGAACACCCGGTGACGCCGGACGTGTTTCTGACGCCGGCGCTCGGCGAGTTTGCCGGGCGGCTGACGCGGGTGCCCGGGCTGATGTGGGACGCGTTGCGCAACGGTGTACTCCCGGGCGGGGGCGGGTCGTTCACCGACTCCCTGTCGCGGGTGAGCCGCGCCCTGCCCACGGGAGTTTTCGACAACGATGCCTTTGGCGCCTTCCTCTCGGGCCTGTTCCAGGGACATGGGCGCAGCAACGATTTCCGGCACCTGGGCCGCCGGCTGGTCCTGGTGGCGACCGACCTGGACACGGGAGAGTCGGTGGAGTTCGGCTCCCCGGGCATGGACCATGTTTCCATCTCCACGGCGGTGCAGGCCAGCTCCGCCCTGCCGGGGCTGTTCCCGCCGGTGAAAATCGGAGACCGTTATTTCGTGGACGGAGCGCTGCGCAAGACGCTGCATGCCTCAGTGGCGCTGCGGGAGGGCGCGGACCTGGTCCTCTGCGTGAACCCGCTCATTCCGTTCGACGCCGCCCTGGCCAGGAAAAGGGGCCACCCGGGGCAGGAAAAACTGGTGGAAGGCGGGTTGCCGGTGGTGCTGTCCCAGACCTTCCGGGCGCTGATCTATTCCCGGATGCAGGTGGGCATGGCACAGTACGCGCGACAGTACCGGAACGCTCACGTCATCCTGTTCGAGCCTGGGCGCGACGACGCCGAAATGTTCTTCACCAACGTTTTCAGCTACGCAAACCGCCATCGGGTGTTTGACCATGCCTACCGGCGTACCCTCGCGGACCTCGCGGCGCGCCGGCGGCAGATCGCGCCCATGCTGCGGCGCCACGGCATCCGGCTGCGGGAGGCGGCTCTGGCGCGCGCGATCCTGCCCGAACGCGCGGGCGCGGGAGGCGTGTTCGACCGCCTCGCCGCCACCTTGGATCGCCTGGAGGCGTGGGCCGCACCTGGCCGGCGCGCGCAAGCCGGGTAGCCGCGCATGTCGCTGCGCGCCCGGCGCACCCGCGACCGGATTCTCGAGGCGAGCCTCCGCCTGTTCAACGAGCAGGGAGCGCCCCATGTCACCACCAACGACATCGCCCAGGAGCTGGGCATCAGCCCGGGCAATCTGCATTATCACTTTCGCCACAAGGGCGACATCGTTGCCGAACTGTTCGCCCGCTTCCGGGCCCGGGCAGACGCCATCCTGGCGGTGCCCGCGGGGCGCGGCACCAACGTCGAGGACGTCTGGCTTTTCCTGCACCTGCTTTTCGAGCAGGTCCGCGATCACCGCTTCCTGTTTCGCGACCTGGACGAACTGGTGAGCCGGGACCGAAGGCTGCGTGCATCCCTGGCCGACGTGGTGGACGGTGTCGCGCGCACGGCGGGCGACCTGTTCCGCGGGCTGCGGGCGGCTGGCGAGCTGCGGGCGGGGGACGAGGAGATCGACGCCCTGGCCCAGAGCGTTGCCATGACCGTGACCTACTGGCTCAGTTACCGGGCGTTGCGGCCGTCCCCGCTTGTGGGCGAGGATCCTGTCGGGCGCGGAGTTTTCCAGGCGCTGGTGGCCGTGGCGCCGTTCCTCCGCGGCGAGTCCCGAAGCTTGCTTGCCGGATTGTCCCGGCGTTACCTGGAATGACGGAGCCGACACCATGAAGAAACCCCGCTGGAAGCCGTTTCCCCACGACCAGGCGCCCTTCGAATACGAGGCGGCTGGGCTCAAGAAACACTGGCCGCGCCTGCACCAGGGGGACTGCGAACCGTTTCCGTCGCCGGACTGGGTGGTGAAGGCGCTTGCCGCATCGTCTGCGGCGAAGAAGTCCGCCGGCAAGCTGGCCGGGGATCCCGACGGCTTGGGGCAGGCCCTGCAGCAGGCGTGGCGCCTGTATCACCGGGGAGACTTCAAGGATGCGGCGGACCAGGGCCTGAAGCTTGGACTCCTGGGCTTTACGGTGGCCAACAAGGCGGCGGCCATGCAGGCCACCTATCTTGAGCCGGATGGCGAGGCCGGCCTGGCCCTGTTCCAGGCCGCGGCGGAGCGCGCCGAAGAGCTGGCGCAGGCGCTGCCCGGCTACGCCAATGCCCATTACCTCGATGCCTACAGCCTGGGCCGCTACAGCCAGGGGATATCCGTGCTCAAGGCCCTGGCCCAGGGGCTGGGGAGCCGGGTGAAAGGGTCGCTGGACGCCACTCTCAAGCTCGCCCCCAAGCACGCGGAGGCCCATAGCGCCCTCGGCACCTGGCACGCGGAGATCGTCGACAAGGTTGGGGGGCTGGTGGCGGCCGTGACCTACGGCGCGAGCAAGGACAAGGCCCTGAGCCACTATCGCAAGGCTCTCGAACTGCATCCCAAATCGGCGATCGCCCGGGTGGAATACGCCCGGGGCCTGCTGATGCTGCAGCCGTCGAAGGTGGCCGAGGCGAAAAAGCTCCTCCAGGACGCGGCCAAGCTCAAGCCGGCCGATGCCATGGAGAAACTGGACCAGGAGCTGGCGAAGGCCCGGCTGGAAGAACTCTAGGGCCGCTTTTTCCTGGAAACTGCCTTGTGCCGGGGTTTGGCCGCGGGTTTGCGCTTGCGAGGGGGTTTCACTGCCGGGGCCAGCGTCACCAGGCGCTCGAACTCGGGCCGGAAACGGTCCACGATGCGCTGGGGGTTCGGCACCAACCCGGCGTCGGTGATGAGGCCGAACAGAACCTGTCCGTTGTAGCTCAGGATGCTGGCGCCCATGCCCACGTTGCCGGATTGAGGCACCCAGAAAATCTGTTCGGCGATTTCCGCGCCCGCGAGGCTCAACGGCGCCTGAGGACCGGGCACGTTGGTCATCACTGCCGTGGCATGGGCGCCAAGGGTTTGCACCAGTTGCTCCTGGACGAACAGCGGCCCCATGCCGGCCGCTTCCAGCAGGCCGAGAATCAGGAGCGGCTGGGGAGAGTTGCGCAGCGCCTGCATCCGGCTGCGGACCAGATAAAGCCGCTCCAGGGCGTTCGGCACGCCAATCGGAAGCTGCAGGAAAACCAGCCCGAAGCGGTTCCCAAGCTCTTCCCCCTCGTCTGCCTTGCGCAGGTTTACGGGCACCGCCACCCGGATTTCCAGTCCGTCCACCCGGTCCCGATGGGCTATCAAATAGCTCCGCAGGGCTCCCGCCGCGGCGGCGAGCAGGACGTCGTTGACAGTGGCGTCCAGCGCCTTGCCCACTGCCTTGACCTCCGCCAGGGCCAGGGGCTCGCTCCACGCCGCCCGCTTGGACTGGCCCGGCTTGCCGCGGAAACGGGTCTCGGGCTCCGGCGGCAGGGTCAGGAGCCGCACCGCCTCGGCGGCAATTCCCGCTCCCATCTGGGCGTATTCCACCGCCTTGGAGGGCTGCATCAACACCTCGAAATACCGCAGCCAGAGCTTGGTGCTCCAGCCGTACACCTTCTGGGCGACATCCGCCATGGGCTCGAACCAGGGGAACCATTGCTCCAGTCCCAGGGAGGGAGTTCCGTGGCCGGTCCGGCGCCCGGCCGGCTCGCCGCCGTCCGCCATCTTCAGCAAGACCCGGATCAAGGCGATGCCGTCCGCGTAGCAGTGGTGAATGCGGATCACCAGGGCGCTGCCGCCCTGGTATTTCTCGACCAGGTGGTACTCCCAAAGCGGGCGGGCGGGATCCAGGGCCGTGCTGGCCAGGTCGCTTACCAACTCCTCCAGCGCCGCCTTGCCGGCGGGGGGCGGAAGTCCCACGCGGTGCACGTGGCGATCCAGGTCGAAATCGGGGTCGGTTTCCCAGTAGAAAGTGCCGCCGCGATCGACCGGGCGCTGGGTGAAGCGCTCGTGGGCCAGGAGATGATCCCTCAGGGTCCGCTTGAGCCGGGAAAAATCGAGCGGAGTCCGGAACATCATCACCCCGACGATCACCATCAGGTTGGTTGGCCGGTCCATGCGCAGCCAGGCGGTGTCCACGCCGGACATGCGCTCGCTCTTGGGCTGGGGACGGTTCACGGGACGGAAACTCAGCGTCAGGGCGGGTTATATTACGCGATCGGATGGCCGTTTCACACCGACGCCGGGTTTCGGATCCGGGGGCGGCTATCATTAAGATCTAGCGGGTCAAGGACGAAGCACAACGGGGAGGAGGAAATGGAAAAAATCTGGCGCAAGACTTATTCGCCGGGGGTGCCGGCCGAGGTGAATGTCGGCGAATTCAAGTCCCTGAAGGAAATCCTGGAAAAGAGCTGCGCTCGGTTCGCCGACCGGCCGGCGTTCACCAACATGGGCACCTCCATCAGCTACGCCGACCTGGACCGCTTGACCCGACAGTTCGGAGCCTTCCTGCAGAAGGACTTGGGGCTCGGGAAAGGCGACCGCGTCGCAATCATGATGCCCAACCTGCTCCAGTATCCCGTGGCCCTGCTGGGGACCCTGCGCGCCGGGATGACCGTGGTCAACGTCAATCCCCTCTACACACCGCGGGAGCTCAGGCACCAGCTGCGCGATTCCGGCGCCAGCGTGATCGTGGTTCTGGAGAACTTCGCCTCAACCCTGCAGGAGGTGCTGGCCGAGACCCCGGTGAAGACCGTGCTCACTACCCAGATCGGCGATATGCAGCCCGGAATCAAGCGGCTGCTGGTGAATTTTGTGGTCAAGCGCGTCAAGAAGATGGTGCCGGATTGGCACATTCCCGGCACCGTGGACTTCCGGCGCGCCCTCGATCGCGGTGCCGGCGAGGAGCTGGACGATGTGCCCGTCGGGCACGACGATGTCGCCTTCCTGCAGTACACGGGCGGCACCACCGGGGTCGCCAAGGGCGCCGTCCTGACTCACGGCAACATCGTTGCCAACCTGCTGCAGGTTTCCGCCTGGATCGCCGGCAACCTCAGGGAAGGCGCGGAGACCGTCGTCACTCCGCTTCCTCTCTACCACATCTTCTCTCTCACCGTGAACTGCCTGATGTTCTTGAAATGGGGCGCCAACAACGTGCTCATCACCAATCCCCGGGACATCCCCGGCTTCATCAAGGAAATCAAGGCCCTGAAGTTTTCCGCGATTACCGGCGTCAACACCCTGTACAACGCCCTGCTGCACCACCCGGACATCGTCAGCGTGGACACCAGCCATCTCAAGATCGCGGTGGGGGGCGGCATGGCAGTGCAGCGCGCGGTCGCGGAAAAATGGAGGGAGGTCACCGGAGTCACCCTGATCGAGGGCTACGGCCTCACCGAGACTTCCCCCGTGGTTTGCATCAATCCCCTGGAGGCTAAAGAGTTTTCCGGGAAGATCGGCCTGCCCATTCCCTCCACCGAAGTGCGCGTCACTGATGACGACGGCAAGGAGCTTGGCGTCGGCCAGGTGGGAGAACTCTGCGTGCGGGGCCCCCAGGTCATGGGGGGCTACTGGAACATGCCCGCGGAGACCGCGAAAGTCTTGACCTCCGACGGCTGGTTCCGCACCGGCGACATGGCGGAGATCGACGAGCGTGGCTACGTTCGCATCACCGACCGCAAGAAGGACATGGTGGTGGTCTCGGGGTTCAACGTCTATCCCAACGAGGTGGAGGACGTGGTGGCCATGCATCCAGGAGTGCTGGAATGCGCCGTGATCGGCATCCCCGACGAACATTCCGGCGAGGCGGTGAAGCTCATCGTGGTGAAGAAGGACCCGAATTTGACCGAGAAGGAATTGATCGGGCATTGCCGCAAGCACCTCACCGGCTACAAGGTGCCCCGGAAGGTGGATTTCCGTGCCGAGCCACTCCCCAAGACCAATGTGGGCAAGGTGCTGCGGCGCCTGTTGCGGGACGAGGAGCTCGCGAAGAGGGCCGCGAAGGCGGCCTGAGGCCGGTCTCCTCCGCCATTGGGGCCGGGCCGACCCGCCACCGCGGACCCGCGACTCCCGCCAAACCGAACGGTTTCGCGGCGGGGCAAGCAACCGGCCGGCAATTCCTGTAGCATGCGCCGTTTCCTGCGGCCAGACGCCCGGGAATTCACCGCTGTCAAACGAACAAGGAGAGATTCATGCGTAAGGCGTTGATGAAAGCGTTGATTCTGGCGTCGGCACTGCTGGTGCCGACGATTCCCGCCGCCTTCGCGGAGCAGCCCGGAGCCGGCGGCGCGGCCGTGGTTGCCTCGGAGCCCGGAAAGGGCGTCATCGCCGAGGCGGTGGAGATTACCGCGTCGGTGGAGGCCATCGACAAGGCTACCCGCACCGTTACTCTCAAGGGGCCTGAGGGCAAGCTGGTGGACGTGGCCTGCGGGAACGAGGTGCGCAATTTCGACCAGATCCAAGTCGGAGACATGGTGGTGGTGAAATATATTCGCGCCCTGAGCCTGGAGCTCAAGAAGGGTGGCAAGGTGCGGGAGCGCGCCGACCAGGAGGCGGCGGTGCGGGCCGCGCCGGGAGAAAAGCCCGGGGCCGCGGTGGGCCGGCAGGTGACCGTCATGACCGACGTGGTCGCGGTCGACCCGAAAAACATGATCATCAGCCTCAAGGGCCCGAAGGGCCGGGTGGTGGATCTCCAGGTCAAGAACCCGGACCACTTCAAGGTGGTGAAGAAGGGCGACCAGGTGGAAGCGACCTACACCGAGGCGCTGGCCATCGCGGTGGAGCCCACGGCCAAGTCCGGCAAGAAGTAATTCAGGGAAGCCGGCGCCATTCCCGCGCCGGCTTTCCGCTCCCCCAAGCCCGCCCGGATCAAGCGCCGGACCCGCCTCTGGTCCCCATGCCCCCCACCGGGGACGTAAATGGCACGATTCGTGGCGGATAAGCGGAGGTCGCAGAGTAAGCGCAGCAAAGGCTCGGTCCGGTTTCTCCCCACGACTTTTTACGGCCGGTGCGCCCCCGCGGTTGAGTATTCTCGGGGCTAGATCCGTGCCGAGCGGATCAGGTCGGCGGCCTTCTCTGCGATCATGATGGTAGGGGCGTTCGTGTTGCCGCCCACCAGCAGCGGCATGACGGAGGCATCCACCACCCGCAGCGCCTCGACGCCGCGCACTCGCAGTTCGGCGTCCACCACGGCCTGGGGATCGTTTCCCATCCTACAGGTCCCCACCGGGTGGTAGATGGTCTCCGCCTTGCAGCGGATGAAATCTCGGATCTCGTCATCGGACTGCACGGCGGGCCCCGGGGCGATTTCGCGGCCCCGGTAAGGATCGAAGGCGGGAGCCGCCAGCACGCGCCGCGCCGCCTTGAAGCCCGCCACCAGCTTCTCCAGGTCCTCCGGCTCGTCCAGGTAGTTGGGCTCGATCGCGGGGTGGGCGAGAGGATCCCGGCTCTCCAGCCGGATCTCGCCCCGGCTTTTCGGCCGCAGGTCGCACACGTGCAGCGAGTAGCCCTGCTGCAGCAGGAACTTTACGTCCAGGCCGTGGTTGGAGAGAGGCGCCGTGGTGAAATGAAGCTGCAGGTCGGGCCATGGCTCCCGCGCGCCGCTTTTCACGAATCCGCCGGCCTCAGCCGCGTTGGTGGTGTACATGCCGCGCTTGGCGACCACGTAGTGGACGATTTCGGCCAGCCCCCGCACGGCGGTGACCGGTGTGAGTCCGTAGGACACCGGTTTCTTGCATTCCTGGACCAGGATGATGTCCAGATGATCCTGGAGATTCCTGCCGACCCCGGGGAGATCGCGAAGCACCGGAATGCCCAGGTGCTGGAGTTCCACGCCGGGCCCCACTCCGGAAAGCAGCAGCAACTGCGGCGAGTTGATGGCGCCGCCGCAGAGAATGACCTCCCGCCGCGCGCGGACCTTGCGCGAAGTGCCGCCCTCCAGGAATGCCACCTCCGATGCGCGCCGCCCCGCGAACAGGACCCCGGTGGCCTGGGCCCGGGTGATGACCCGGAGGTTGGATCGGCCCGTCGCCGGGCGCAGATAGGCCCGGGCCGCGCTGCATCGCTGCCCTTGGATCTGCGTCACCTCGTAAAGCCCCACGCCTTCCTGTTCGGCGCCGCTGAAATCATCGTTGCGTCGGTAACCGGCAGAGGCGGCCGCCTCCACGAAGGCCAGCGCCAGGGGATTGGGCGAGCGCAGGCTCGCCACGTTGAGAGGCCCGCCAGCGCCGTGGTAGGCGTCGCCGCCCCGCTCCCGGTTCTCGGCGCGCTTGAAGTAGGGGAGGACGTCGGCGTAGCCCCAGCCCGGGTTGCCCAGGTCACGCCAGGCGTCATAGTCGGCCGGGTGCCCGCGCGTGTAGCACATGGCGTTGGAGGAACTGGACCCGCCCAGAGTCTTGCCCCGGGGCCAGAACAGGCGCCGGCCGTGCAGATGGGTCTGCGGCGCCGTGTAATAGCGCCAGTTCAGGCGCCGGCTGTGCATCATCCACAGGATCCCGAAGGGCACGTGGATCAGGGGGTGCGTGTCCGGCGGACCCGCTTCCAGCAGGCATACCGAAACGCTCGCGTTTTCCGAGAGCCGCGCCGCAAGCACGCAGCCGGCCGAGCCGGCGCCGACGATAACGTAGTCGAACTCCATTAGCGATCCCGGAGGCTGCCCCCCGGCGCGATGCGCCGGCATTGGCAGGGCACGAGTTTGACGGCGCCCCGCGGCGCGGAGAAGATCGCTTCCAGCGCGCGGATTGCGACCTCTGCTTGAAGGGGCGTCATGGGGGAGCGCAAAACCTACGTGACCCGTGAGGGCGGTGTCAAGGCGCCTCACGACCGCCGATCCAGCTAGAATGAGCGGCGGAAAGACTCCATGGCGCGGGCGGCGAAGACATCCAGCAGGGAGAAGGCCGAAGGCGGGGCAGGCCTGCTGGCTCGAGAGATCGAGCGTGCGCGCGGCATGGCTGAAGCCCACGCTGCCGACCCGGACACCTACCGGGCCATGGACCTGCTCCGGCATTGGCAGGCGGAGCGCCTGGCGCGGACCTATGCCGACCTGATGTCCAGCGAGCGCTACCGCCCGGCCACCGAGTTCTTTTTGTCCGATATCTATGGCGCGAAGGACTTCGCTGAGCGCGACCAGGCCGTGGTGCGGGCCTACCCGATCATGGTCAGGACGCTGCCGGATTCGGGCCTCCATACCATTGCCGTGGCGATGGAGGTCCACGTCCTTACCGCCGAGCTGGACCGGCGGATGTGGCAGGTGCTCACGGAGACGCTGGGGGTCAAGAACACGATCTCCGAGAATCAGTACGTGGAGGCTTTCCGTCGTTGCGACAACCGGCCTGCGCGCAATCGCCAGATCAGCCTCATCCGGCGCGTCGGGGAGGACCTGGACCGGATCGTGGCCAAGCCCGGAATCTATCATCTGCTCAAGCTCGCCCGCAGGCCGGCGCGGCTGGCGGGCTTCGGTGAATTGCAGGATTTCCTGGAGCGCGGTTTTGCCGCGTTCCGGCACATGGGCAGCGCGGCCGAGTTTCTGAAGATCATCGTCAGCCGGGAAACGGCGATTCTGGACCGGATTTTCGACAATCACCCGAGCCCTTTTGATTTCACATCCCGCTGAAATCACGCGAACCACCGGGCCCGTTGGCGGACCAAGAACAGAAAGGGGAACGTGTCACAACGATCACCCGTGCAAGCTGTTATCCTGTTCGTGGCCGTGCACGTTAATACAATTCAATGAAAAATAGACGCGTAGTCTGCGGGGATTTCGGGTCTCGCGCCCTGCGGTGCGCCGTCGCCGCCATTCTCCTAGGTGTCAGTGGCTTCGCCATGGCGGGCCAGGACGACGACTTCATCGCGGCCCGGGACGCTTTCGCCGCGGGCAACGGCCCCCGCTTCGAGAAGCATGCCGCCAAACTCGAGGGCTACGTGCTCGAGCCCTACGTGGAGTATTACCGGCTGCGCATGCGGCTGGAGCACGCGAATACCGAAGATATTCGGGGCTTCCTCGATCGCCACGCCGATACCCCGGTGTCCGACCGGCTGCGCTCGGAATGGCTCAAGCGCCTGGCCCGCCAGGGCGAGTGGGGCGCCTTTCCCACTGAATTTCCCAAAGTCGTGGAATCCGACGACGAGCTGACCTGTTATGCCCTGCAGGCACGGCGGCGCGGCGGAGATTCCCAGGCCCTTGCGGACGCCCGCCCGCTGTGGTTTAGCGGGCGCGATGTTCCCGACGCCTGCGACAGCCTGATGGACGCCCTGGTGGCCGACGGCCTGATCGGGGAAGACGACGTCTGGGCCCGGATCCGCTCGGCCCTGGAAGCCGGCAAGGTCACGGTGGCGCGCCGGACGGCCGAATACCTGCCGCCGAGCAAGGCCCTGTCCCCTGCCGATCTCGCCGCCGCCAACGATAACCCGCGCCGGTTCCTGGAGCGCAAGAACCTGGACCTGAACACCCGGGCCGGGCGCGAAATGGCGTTGTTCGCGCTGCTCAAGATGGCCAAGAGTTCTCCGGCCCAGGCGTATTACCAATACTCCCGGCTGCAGGACCATTTCACCGAGGCCGAGCGGGCCTATGTGCTCGGGCATGTGGGTCAATACGGGACCCGGCGCCAGGACTCCGCGGCCCTGGCCTGGTTCAAGGAGGCGGGAACCGCCGGCCTTACCCCGACCCAATTGGAGTGGCGCACCCGGGCCGCGCTGCGGGCGGGAGACTGGGGCGAGGTGCTGGCCAGCGTGCAGGCCATGACCGAGGCAGACAGCGACGTGCCCGCCTGGCGGTATTGGCGGGGGCGGGCGCTCAAGGCCCAGGGCAGGGTAGCCGAGGCCAACGCCGTGCTGGCGCCGCTCTCCACCGAGCACCATTACTACGGACTGCTTGCCCTGGAAGAACTGGGGGCCGTGTTCGACGTTCCGCCCATCGGGTACAAGCCCGACACCACGGACGTGCAGAAAGTGGCGCAGCTGCCGGGCATCCAGCGTTCCCTGGCCCTGCACGGGCTGGGCATGCGCATCGAGGGCAAGCGGGAGTGGGAGTGGGCCATCCGCGGCTTCGACGACCAGCGCCTGCTGGCCGTGGCGGAACTGGCCCGCCGCAATCAGCTCTATGACCGTGCCATCGCCACCGCCGAGCAAACCGTCCAGACCCACGATTTCGACCTGCGCTATCTGGCCCCCTACCGGGACGTGATGAAGACCTACACCGAGCGCCTGGACCTGGACGAGGCCTATGTGTACGCCCTCATCCGCCAGGAGAGCCGCTTCGACGCCGACGCCAAGTCCAGCGCCGGGGCCCGGGGCCTGATGCAGCTGATGCCGGCGAC
>DKBC01000098.1:8271-12324 GCA_002451065.1 Betaproteobacteria bacterium UBA6910 | reverse complement strand
CCGTACTTGGAGCCTTCGCGGCCGATGCCGGATTGCTTCATGCCGCCGAAAGGCGCGACCTCGTTGGAAATGATTCCCGCGTTGACTCCCACGATGCCATACTCCAGGGCCTCGGAGACGCGCCAGATGCGGCCGACGTCGCGACTGTAGAAATAGGCGGCGAGGCCGTACTCGGTGTCGTTGGCCATGCGCACGGCGTCGCCCTCGGACTCGAAGCGGAACAGTGGCGCCACCGGCCCGAAGGTCTCCTCCCGGGCCACGCGCATGGCCGGAGTCACGCCGGTGAGTATGGTGGGCTCGAAGAAGGTGCCGCCCAGGGCATGGCGCCGCCCCCCGACCGCCACTTTCGCGCCCATGGAAACCGCGTCGGCGATGTGAGCTTCCACCTTCGCCAGGGCCTGCTCGTCGATCAGGGGCCCCTGGGTAATACCCGCCTCGGTGCCGCGCCCGACCTTCAGCGTGAGCACCTTCTCCCGCAACCTGGCGGCGAAGGCGTCATAAACCGTGTCCTGCACCAGGATGCGGTTGGCGCAGACGCAGGTCTGGCCGGTATTGCGGTACTTGGACATCATGGCACCTTCCACCGCCGCGTCCAGGTCTGCGTCGTCGAACACGATAAAGGGCGCGTTGCCACCCAGTTCCAGGGAAATCTTCTTCACGGTGTCCGCGCACTGGCGCATGAGCAGCCGCCCCACTTCCGTCGAGCCGGTGAAAGTCAGCTTGCGAACCAGGGGATTCCCGGTAAGTTCTCCGCCAATGGCCTCCGGATTGCCCGTGACCACGTTGAACACCCCCGGCGGCACCCCCGCCCGGTGGGCCAGCTCGGCGAGGGCCAATGCGGAGAGCGGCGTCTGCTCGGCGGGCTTCACCACCACCGTGCAGCCGGCCGCCAGGGCCGGCCCGGTTTTGCGGGTGATCATCGCGGAAGGAAAATTCCAGGGTGTGATGGCCGCGCACACGCCCACCGGCTCCTTGAGCACGAGGATGCGCTTGTCGGCCTGGTGCTGGGGAACGATGTCGCCATAAACCCGCTTGCCCTCCTCGGCGAACCACTCCAGAAATGACGCGGCATAGGCGATCTCGCCCCGGGCCTCGGCGAGGGGCTTTCCCTGCTCGCTGGTCATGATCAGAGCCAGGTCTTCCTGATGCTGCATCATGAGGTCGAACCAGCGCCGGAGAATCGTCGCCCGCTCCCGGGCGGTCTTGGCCCGCCAAGCCGGCCACGCGGCGTGGGCCGCCTCGATGACGCCCCTGGTCTCCGCCGCTCCCAGCGATGGGACGGTACCGAGCTCGGCGCCGTCCGCGGGGTTGTGCACCGGGAACGCGGCACCATCGCCCGCCCCTTCCCAGCGGCCATTCATGTAGCACTGACGACGCAATAATTGGTTGTCCTTGAGCTGAAGCATGCCGAAACCTCGGGGAATCGATGCGCAAGATGCGGGAATTGTGATTCTAGCAGCAACTCGTGCTCGGAATTCCTGCAACCCTCCGGTTGGAAATTCGCCAGGGCGCCGGACCGCCGATTGCGGCTTTGTATCGTGTAAACTTGGAATCCGGCGCGCGAATCGGCTGCGATGAATGAACGCGTCATGGTTATTGGCGATTGGAATCCACCTTGAAACTTGAAAAACTTCTGTTGCTGGCCGGTGCCCTGCTCCTCGCCGGGTGGGTCTCCGCGGCCCCCGCCGAGAAGACCCTCAAACCCTGGACGGGCGACCCGACGCCCCCGTTGCGCCTCAAGGATCTCGAGGGCAAGTCCCATGACCTTGCCGCCTACCGGGGCAAGGCGGTCCTGATCAACTTCTGGGCGACCTGGTGCGAGCCCTGCCGGGAAGAGCTGCCATCCATGAACCGGCTGAAGAAGGCGCTGGGCGGGAAGCCGTTCGAGGTGCTGGCGGTGGATGTCGGAGAGGAAACGGCACAGATCCGGGAGTTTCTGGCCAAGCTGCCCGTGGATTTTCCGGTGCTGCTCGACCAGAACAGCGACGCGGTCAGCGACTGGAAGATACGGGGGCTCCCCACCACCTTCATTGTCGATCCCGAAGGACGCATCCGGTACTTTTACGTCGGCCAATTGGACTGGGCCTCGTCCGCCGTGGTAAACGCCATTGACGGACTGCTGGCGAAGCCCTAGGGCGATGGGCGCCCGCGCGGACGATCCCGGGACATCAGGCCCGATTGGACGGCGAGCCGCCGCTTGATACAATCTTGTCAACATAAAAAGACGAGCAGTTGATGGCTGCCTTCCTCCGGCGAGTGCCGGCCCTGATTCTCCTGGCATGTTTCCTGGCCGGTTGCGCAGCCCCGCGCGATCCCCGGGATCCCTGGGAACCCGTCAACCGGGTTACCTTCGAAGTCAACGAAACCATCGACAAGACCATCATCAAGCCCGCCGCCATCGGCTACAAGGCGATCACGCCCGATCCGGTTCGTACCTGGGTAAGGAATTTCTTCTCCAACCTGAACGACGTCATCGTGCTCGCCAATGTTCTGTTGCAGGGGAAATTCGCGCAGGCAGCCGATGACTTCGCGCGGCTGTTCATCAACTCCACCTGGGGACTGCTGGGAATCAACGACATCGCGTCCCTGGTCGGGCTGGAAAAGCACAACGAGGACCTGGGGCAGACCCTGGCGGTTTGGGGGCTCGGCCCGGGACCGTATTTCGTCATCCCCCTCATCGGTCCCAGCACGGTCCGGGATACCGTGGGATTTGTGGGCGACCTCTATCTGGCCCCGATTCTCGATATCGAAGACGCCGGCACGCGCAACCTGGTGATCGCCTTGCGCATCATCAGCGCGCGGACGGATCTGCTCGACGTGGAAGACCTGATCGATGAGGCGGCCATGGACCGCTACAACTTCATCCGGGAGGCCTACCTGCAGCGCCGTTTGAACCTGATCTATGACGGGAACCCGCCGCGGATCTATGATGACGAAGAAGCCGACGCCCCGCCGCCCGCTGGGGAACTACCGGAGCCATCGGATGCCCCAGCGCCCGCGGTTCCGGATTCGAAGGGTGGGAGCGGTTCTCCGGCGGACAGAACCCAGCCATCTGGTTCCTCTAACGACACCCCGAGTCCGGCGGCGGCTGCGTCGCGCCCTGAGCATCAACCCGTGGTACGGGTCTGGCTACCCACCGCCCACCACTGAACCAGGCGCCTGCGCGGACGCTGGCGGCATCATCCGCGCGGGCAGGGGGAGCCCGAGCAAACCTTTCAGTCAAACCGACCACCAGGCGCGCCCATGGATGAAAGCTTCGTCGACCTTTATCGCCCCACCGACCAGCAGGAGGTGATGCTGATCCGCATGCTGCTGGAAGACACGGGGATCGAGTACTACATCGTCAACGAGAACCTGAACCGTCTCCTTCCGGTGCCCGCGGCCGATATGCTACTTCGGGTGGAGCGCGGGAAGGCCCGGGATTGCGCCGCGTTGCTGATCGAGGCGGGGTTGGAGAGGGCGCAACTGGAAGCCTGGAAAGAGTAAGGGGGCCCGTCGCCCCCCCTCACGCATTGCCCGGCAGCCTGTTGCTAGACCGCTCCCCGCCGCAGCGCTTCGATGCGCTCATCAAGGGGCGGGTGGGACATGAACAGCTTCATCAGGCCACTGCCCCCGCCGGAAATCCCGAAGGCGGCCATCTGCGGCGGCAGGTGCGAGGCTTCGTGACCCCGCTTCAGCGCTTCCAGGGCGGCGATCATTTTCTCGCGACCCGCCAGACGGGCACCGCCCGCATCGGCCCGGAATTCCCGCTGCCGCGAAAACCACATGACGATCATGCTGGCGATGATGCCGAGCACTATTTCGGCGACGATGGACGCGATCCAGAATCCCGGTCCCGGCGTGTCGCGCTCGCTCCGCAGCACCACCCTGTCCACCAGGAAGCCGATCACGCGGGAAAGGAAGATGACGAAAGTATTGACCACGCCCTGGATCAGCCCCAGGGTCACCATGTCGCCGTTGGCCACATGGGATACCTCGTGCCCCAGCACCGCCTCCACCTCGTCCTCGGACATGTTGTTCAGCAGACCCGTGCTCACCGCCACCAGCGCGCTG
>DKBC01000098.1:0-8256 GCA_002451065.1 Betaproteobacteria bacterium UBA6910 | reverse complement strand
GCTCCGTGGGATGGGATGGCTGCTCGATGACCCGGGCACCCGTCATCATCTTGGCCGACCACTTGGAAATCGCCAGCGAGATGAACGAACCGCCAAACCCGATGAGCGCGGCGAAGCCGAGCAAAGCATTGAGGTTCAGCCCCTCCCTGGTCAGATAGTGGTCCACGCCCAGCAGCCGCGCCGAGATGCTGAGCACGATCAGGATGCCCAGGTTGGTCGCCAGGAACAACAGCACGCGTTTCATCAGGATCTCCGCTCCATTTAACTCACCGAGCCCTTAGATGCGGGCTCGCCGGCGCGAGTTCAAGTCCCCGGGAACAGAAAAAAGCCCATGTTCGCCAGCGCGTTAGATCCCCTGGGCGGAGAGCCAGGCGAGGATGCGGTCGGCCGCCCTCTGCCAGCGGGACTCCAGCATCATGGCGTGGGCCATGTCCGGTAATATCTCCGCCTCAGCCCCGTAGGCTTCGGCGGTCGCTCTCACGGCATCGGGACTGAAGAAGGCGTCCCTTTCCCCACCCAGGACGAGCATGGGCGGGATGCTGTTGCGGCGGCCGTTCACCCGAAACTGCGGCCACGTCATGTCCATGATCGCCCGGTACGACTCGCGTTGCCCCCGACCCAGGACCTTCGCCACCTCCGCATCCGCGGTATCGGGGGAAAACAGGGCGCGGCGCACGCCCTCCCGGCTGACCAGGTGGGGATTCACATATTGGAGCAGGCCGATTTCATGGAAAAACGCCGGGTCCGCCCGCATCAGATCCAGGGTTGATCCGAGCAGTCCGCTAGGGGGAACGGAGGCCATCAAAACGGCGGCAGGAGCATGGAAGCGCTCGATGTAACGCTGGACCACGATTCCGCCCATGGAGTGACCCACCAGCGCGGGCGAAACCCCCAACTGCACTACCGTCCGGCGCAAGTCCTCCACATAATCATCCAGGCTGTGCATGTGCAACGACTCGTGCCCCTCGCTGCCACCATGCCCGCGAAGGCTCACCGCATGGGCCGCATAGCCTTGGGCGGAAAAGTGGGGCAGGAAGTATTCCTCCCAGCACCAGGCCGCCACATAGGCGCCGTGGACGAACAACAGCGGGGTCGAGCTGCGCCGCTTGGAAGGCAGACTACTCAGGATCTCGAGTTTCATGGAGCACTCGCTCTCGCGGGAGCGCGCAAGGCATCGGCCGACGGATTCGTCAAGGAGCGTTTTCGGGGCTGGAAACCCGGCTGCGCAGCGACCGAAGCCCCTGCATAACGGGATCACTGAGCCCAGTCGCCGCCTGACGCGCCTTCGGCGAGTCCTCCACCTTCTGCGGCCGGAGAAGCGTTGGAGATTTCAAGAAAGCCTGGTAACGCTCGAGCGCCGCGACCATGTGCTGCCGCATCAGCCCCAGGTTTACCGGTTTGTTCAGAAAACGGTAGATATGGGCCTGATTGATCAAGTCAATGATGGCCTCCGAATCCGAAGCCGTGGTTACCACGATGGCAAGGCATTCCGGATGCTGTTGTTTCAGCGCCTTGAGGAAGCTTGTGCCTTCCGCTCCGGTAGCGTCGACGTCCGCCAGGATCACTGCGACCTCCACTTCCTGCATCACCTGCACAGCCTCCTGCAGGTTGCGGGCAAACGCCACCGGGCAGTGGCTCAGCATCATCTCGCGCGCGGCCCGGTACAGCTCCTGCTGCTCATCAATGACCAAGACGGCCGCCTCGCTCTTGACAGCGGCGGTCTTGGCGCCGAACGATTCCGACAGGACGGCGCCGATGGCCGCGGCCTCCGCCACGACTTCGCTGAGATCCTGGTTGTTCCACGGTTTGCTGATGAACTGGTAGACCTCGCCGTCGTTGATGGAGCCGACGATGGCGGCGAGATCGGAATATCCCGTCAGCAGGATGCGCACGGTTTCCGGCGACTCTTTCCTCACCTCCCGCAGCAACTCGACCCCGCTCATCCCGGGCATGCGCTGGTCGCTGACAATGACCTGGATCGGAAAGCGGCGCACGAACTCCAGCGCCTGCTCTCCGTCGGTGGCCGTGAACACGTGGTACTTGGCCCTGAACAGCGCCCTCAACGCCGAAAGTATCCGCTCCTCGTCGTCCACGAACAGGATGCGCAGCTTGCCGCCATCGTCGGTGGACTGGCTGGTTTCCTCCGCGGAAAGCCTGAAGGTGCCGCTGCGCGCCGCCCTTCGCGCCAGGGTGGCGAGGCCTTCGGGCAGCCGCGGCTTGCGCGACGACGACTCCCCTTCGAGGACGTCGAAATCCACCGAGGGAAGCTCCTCCAGGGCCCGCAACAGTTCGGCCGCAAACTCCGGGGCGGATTGGTAGCGGTCCACGGGCCGCTTCGCCAGCGCCTTGGCCAGGATCTTGTCCACCGACTTCGCGATGGCAAGGTTCACCTCCGAGGGCGGCGGCGGCATGATTTGGACCGCCTGCTGCATGATGGTGGCCGTGTCTCCCTGGAAGGGACGCACTCCGGTCACCAGCTCATAGACAACGACCGCCGCCGAATAGATGTCGGAACGGTGGTCGGCCGCCTGCCCCAGGAACTGCTCTGGGGCCATGTAGTAGGGAGTCCCCAGAATGTCTCCGGCATGCGTGACGTGGGACGACTCGACGTGGGCAATGCCGAAGTCGGTCACCTTAATGCGGCCGTCCCTCGCCACCAGTATGTTGGACGGCTTGATGTCGCGATGCACGACCCCGTGGGTATGGGCGTAATCGAGGGCATCCAGCAATTGCGCGGAGAGGTCCCTGACCCAGGAGAAATCCGGAGCGGGGTGCTTGGCCAGGTAGGCATCGAGCGTTTCCCCGCTCACGAACTCCATGGCCATGAATGCAAAATCGCGCTCCTCACCAAAATCGAAAACGGCCACGATATTGGGATGCACCAGGCGGCCCGCCGCCTGGGCCTCCCGCCGGAAGCGATCGAGAATGAAGGACCGCTCTGCCGGCGCGAGCAACGCCTTGTTGATCGCCTTGAGCGCCACCGTGCGCTGGATGACCGGGTCGTACGCCTGGAACACAATGGCGGCGCCGCCCTCGCCCAGCCGCGCCTGGATTTCGTATTTTCCGATCTTTGCGATGGTTCCCATAGGTGGCTCACGCAGCGGCGGCCGGAGGCTCCAGCGGCAAAATCACACAAAAGCGGGTTCCCGCTCCCGGCTTTGAATCCACTTTGATAACCCCGCCATGCTGCTCGACGATTTTATACGCTATGGACAGGCCCAATCCAGTGCCGCGACCCACCTCCTTGGTGGTGAAGAACGGATCGAAGATCCTGGGCAGGATCTCTGGGGGAATGCCGTGTCCGTTGTCTTCCACCTCCACCGCGACGCGATCGGTTCCTTCGCGGCGGGTAGTGACGGAAATCACTCCGCCGCTATCCGGGGTTGCCTGGGCGGCGTTGGTGATGAGATTGAGGAACACCTGATTGATCTGGGACGGCACGCAGGTAATGGGCGGAATCTCCCCCAGCCGTTTGTTCAGGGTCTTGGTCTTGATCGTGTTGCGGGCAATGACCAGCGAGCTTTCCACTCCTTCATTGAGGTCGAAACTCGCCATTCTGCTCCGGTCGAGGCGGCTGAAGTTCTTGAGGCTGAGCACCAGTTCCGAAATGTCGCGAATTCCATGGAGGCCGTTTCCCACCAGGTTTTCCAGGTCCTCCATTCCCTGATGGTCCTGGAAGCGGTGCGCTGCGGCGGCAGCGCGCTCGAATTGGGCAGCGAGCTTGTCTTCGTCGTTTTCTCCCGCACCCAGCATCTGCAGCAGCGCATCGCTTTCCTGCACCAGGCCGCGCACGTGGGGCAATTCCTCCTGCACCGACTGCAGACTGGCCTTGACGTAAGCCAGGGGTGTGTTGATCTCGTGGGCGATGCCGGCCACCATCTGCCCCAGCGACGACATCTTCTCGGACTGGATCAGCATGGTTTCCGACTCCCGGAGGTGGCGCAGGGCGTCCGACAACTCGCGAGTGCGGTCCTGGACCCGCCCCTCCAGGTCCTCATTCGCCTGCTTTAGCGCCCGGTTTGCCTCATTGAGGAGATAGTTGGCATGCAGCAAGCGGGAGCCGATCCAGGCCAGAAGAACGAGCAGCGCCGCCGCGTAAGAAATCAAGTAGACCCGGTATACCTCCTTTTCGTCGTTGGACCGCTCGAGGCGCCGTTTGAACATGGCCATCAGGGTATCGATGCGAGACCCGGTCGGAAGCAGCAGGATCTGTTCGGCCATCCGCTCGGCTTCGGCGGCGCCGGCGGGAAGGGTGCGAAACTGCTCCAGCAGCCGGGTCTTGGCACTGAAGTCTCGCTCCAGGCCTTCCAGCCCAAGCGTGATCTCCGGCCCGGCGTCCTTGCCCACGCTGGAATTCAGCTCTTGCAGCGTTTCCTGGGCCAGTTGCCAGGAGCCCGCCGAGGGATTGATGCCTTTCGCAGGATCGAGTCGCGCATGCAGCACGCCGGCATTCCAGGCGGTGTCGAGGTCCTTCAGGCGGAGCAGGCTTGCCGAGATTTCGCCATGGCGTTTGAAATCCACGGCCTCTGTCTTGAGGTAGAGATAAGCGAGGATTCCGGCGAGCACCACTCCCGCCAACAGATTGACAACGTTCCGCGAAGCGGTCACGGATCGGCTCCATGCGGCCCGACCGCCCGGCTTCCGCGACCCGGCAACCGATGCTTGCAACACGCGCCGTTCCCAACCGGGTGGCGCTTCACGCTGCCGGCCTCACGAGCCCGAATGCTATGCGCATTTCTTCTCAGTGCAACGTTATGACGAAGCAATTGTCAGGGCAACGCGCGGGTTTGGCAATGTCTCATTGCAGCAGAGTATTTCCGGCTGGGTACTCCGTGTGGGGTTCAAGGGAGACCATCTCAATCCGCTCCCCCGCCATCACCACGCTTCCCTTGAGACGGTTGTTCCCGGTATCGCTGAATTCGAAGCGGTAGATGCGCCGGAGCATGAGCCGCCCCCGGCCGCCGCGCATGAATTCCAGGGAATCCAGCGCAACCGTGTCGTCAAGAAACAGCAGGCCGCGGCCGGCGCAGGTCTCCTTGCCCCGGCGCACTGCGGTCTCCCGCGCCCGCATGCTGTCGAACCAGAACCATGCGCCGCCCGCCGCGATCGCGACCGGCAGCCATTCCAGAAGCAGGCGCAGCATCAGTTCAGCCTTGCCACCCGACCGGAGAGCTCCGCGAGCCGCTCCCGGACCTTACGCGCGTCGCGCGCCTTGGGAAGCAGCTCCAGGTAGCGCTGCAGATCCGCCTGGGCGGCGCGGAAACATTCGAGACCCTGGTAGATGATGCCCCGGTCCCGCAACTCGGCGGGCTCGTCGGGATGAATCATCAGGATGCGCTCCACCATCGACAACGCCGAGGAAAAAGCGGACTGGTTGAGATAGATGGCCTTGAGGTTGCGCAGCATCCGGGCCAGGATCTCCTTGCGGCTTGCGCAGCCCAGCAACAAGGCCAGCACTTCGTCCTCGGTCACCGCGCGTCCGTACACCAGGGTCAAACGACGCTTCAGTTCGTCCACACCGACGGAGTTTCCGTATGCGAAGGGGTCCAGAACAATTGCCCCCTCGGGCACCTCGCATTTCACCAGGAAATGTCCGGGAAAGGACAAGCCTTCCAAGGGCAACCCCATGCGCCAGCCCAGCTCCAGGTAGATGACGCAGAGCGTGATGGGGATGCCCATCCGCCGCTCCAGGACGTCGTTGAGAAAACTGTTCCGCGGATCGTAATAATCGTTGTTGTTGCCCCTGAAACCCTGCTTGTGGAACAGGAACCGGTTGAGGGCCACGATCCGGTCGGTAAGCGGCTCGTGCTCCGGCGCCTCCCTTGCCACCTCCAGCGCCATGGCATCCAGCTTTCCCAGGTAAGGCGCGGCCGCGAGATCCGGATATTCCTCCTCGGCGATGGCCAGCGCCGCCTCGGCAAGATTTAATTCGGTTTCCGGGCGGTCCACCAGCTGGCGAAAGCGATCCAAGGCCGGACTTGTCATGCGGCCTCCGCCGGCGCGATGGTCTCCCGGTAGGCATGCCAGGAGGCATGGCCGATGAGCGGCATCGTAATTATCAGGCCAAGGTAGCCAGGCGCGATGCCAAGCGCGGTAAGCGCGCCAATCGCCAGGGACCAGGACAGCATGGTGGCAAAATTCTGGCGCACGGCGTTGAAGCTCACGATCATGGCCGTCAGGGTATCCATGGTGGGACGATCGAGGAGCATGGGGATCGAAACCACGCTGGTGGCAAACACCAGCAGCGCGAAGCCGAAGCCGGCGGCAAAGTAAGCCCCTAGGAAGACCAGCCCCTCGGGGTTGCGAAGGAACTCGTCGGGAAGGTGGCCGAAATCCGGCATGCCGCCGGTGAAGAACAGGGCCACCACCACCACCGATACCCGAATCCATGCGGCCAGGAGCAGCGCAAGAATTACCGCGTAGAGCCCGATGGCGGGGGCATTTCCTCGCCAGGCTGTCAGGGTTGGAACCAGCTGAACCCCCTCGCCATGCTCTCGCCGGCGACTGATGTCGTAAATTCCGACCGCCAGGAACGGCGCCACCAGCAGGAAGCCGGTCATGAGGGCGAGCAGGTATTCGCCCCGGCCCACTGAGAGGTACAAGAGCCAGCCCATGATCGAGAAAGTGGCGCCATAGAAGAGGCTGGCGGCGGGGGACGCCCGCAGATCCTCCCAACCCTTGCGCAACCAGCGCCGCCACGCCCCCGGCGCGATGTCGCGCACCACGGGCATCCGGAACGGGGCTTCGTCGCGGGGATTCTGGTTATCCAATTTCTTGCCGCCTCCTTCTCTCCTCCCCGCCACGTCAACCGGCGCGTGCCAGAGGCAGGTTTAGCAGCAGGTTCTGGGGCTTGAGCCTCAGGATTCCGTCGCCATTCACCGCCATTCCCAGATGCACCGGCCCTCCCGCGAGACCAGGGCGCACTGCGGACGGATCGAGGAACCTGAGCTCGAATAAGCATAGCAGACGCCGCAGCCGACCGTCCTCCACCTCTCGGCCCTGGTAGAGATCGTTGAGCAGGGAAGTGGCTTCGGCGTCGAGGCCCACATGCCAGGACCAGTCCTCACCGGCTATGCGCCCCACCGGCGTGACCCTGACCGGCGTCCCGCAGAAATGGCGCACCCATTTTTCCAGCACCCGGCACAGCGCGTCGGCGCCGGGCTGGCCGGCGGACACGGGAATGGCGGTATCGAAGCGCTCCCCCCGCATCCAGTAAAGCGCACAGTTCTGGGGGGTAAGCACCTGGAGGTCCACTCCGCGAACCGCAGTCTTCGCTTCCGCCATCAGCCGACCCAGATTCCCGAAGCCGCCGGTCCGGGAGAGCAGTGCTACCGTCTCGGCGTCGGCCGCCACGGCGATCCCGTCCCGGATGCTCACCGACTGGGCGCGAAACAGCAGCTCCGCGGCCCGCGCCTCCAGCGCGTCCTCGGTGCCGTTCAGCAGGCCGCGAACGATGAGCTGGCACAGGTGATCGACAAACAGGGGAGGAATGTCCACGCGGTTGTCCGCGAACAGGGCTGCGTAGCAGGCCTCGATGGTTCCGGCGGCCACGAGCCGGTCGCGAAAGCGCAGGAAGTGGCGGTAGTTGTCCCGGGCATCGGGATCGGAGACGCTTTGGAGTTCGGCGCTATCGATCGGCTTGCCGGGCGCCTCCAGCAGGCGTTGATGGAGCTCGCGCTCGGCCGCGCAGGATTCCCCCACCGGTGCCAGCTCCGGCCGGCGCAAATACATCCTCAGGAATTCATCGGAAACCGCGAGTCGCCCCTCTGCGGTTCGATCAAGGAGGCGAAAGCCGCAACTCGGCCAGAGGTCTTGCATGCGCTCGGTGCGATCGGGTACGGCCGGGGGGCATGCCCCCTCGCGAGCCCGGCGCTAGCCCTGCTTGCGGCGGGTGGGAGGAACCAGGAACAGCGCCGGCACTTCGCGATGGCGACGGCCGCTCATGGTGTGGCGCCGCGCCACCGGTGTCGCCGCCTGCTCACCGGGAAGCGGCGCTTCCTCCACCGCTTCAACGGCACCCGGCGGCTCGTAGGGCTGATCGAAGATCGGGTCGCGGCGCGGCGCCTTGGACGACGCGGCTCGGGGCGGCGCCGAAGGTCGCGTCTCCTCGCGCCGCTCCCGCCGCTCGCGCTGTGCCGGGCGCCGCTCCCGCTCCTCGCTCTGCCGGGGCACAGACTCCAAGTCACCGCCGGGAAGCGGTTCCACGGGGATTCGGAACTTGAGCAGTTTCTCGATGTCCCTGAGCTTCTCCAGTTC
>DKBC01000286.1:3148-8109 GCA_002451065.1 Betaproteobacteria bacterium UBA6910 | reverse complement strand
CGGAACAGGTCGCCGGCGAACAGCGCCGATTCCTCGGCGCCGGTGCCGGCCCGGATTTCCAGATAGACGTTGCGCTCGTCGCTCGGGTCCTTGGGCAGCAGCTGCTTCTGCAGCTCCGCCTCGAGCTGTTCCAGTCGCACCCTGGCTTCCCGCATCTCGTCATCGGCGAAGTCCCGCATTGCCGGATCCGCCGCCATCTCCCGCGCCGTCTCCAGGTCCTGCTGCTGGCGGCGGTACTGATCGAACAGCTCCACCACCGGCAGGATCTCGGCTCGCTCCCGGGACAGGGCGCGAAACCGGTCGAGGTCGCGGGTCACATCCTCCGCGGCCAGGAAACGGTTGATCTCATCCAGGCGCGCGCTCAGTTGCGCGAGCCGGTCGGCGACCTTCGGGTTCATTCCTGGGGGTGGATGTTGTAGAGCCTGCTGATGAATTCCACCAGCGCGTCGCGCTCTTCGTGCTGGGCGTGATTGAGCGCGTGGGATGGCATGTGCAGGAACTTGTTGGTGAGACCGCGGGAAAGGGACTCCAGCACCTTCTGCGGGTCTTCCCCCTTGTTGAGCAGGCGCAGCGCCCGCTCCACCTCGTGGCGGCGGAAGCGCTCGGCATGATCGCGCAGGGCGCGGATGGTGGGCACCATCTCGCGGGTCTCCATCCAGTGCATGAAGCTCGCCACGCTGGTGTCGATGATGGCCTCGGCCTGGGCCACGGCGCCCTGCCGCGCCTCCACGCCGTCGCGCACGATCTCGGCCAGGTCGTCCACGGTGTAGAGGAAGACATCGTCCATTTCCGCCACTTCGGGCTCCACGTCCCGGGGTACCGCCAGGTCCACCATGAAGATGGGGCGGTGGCGGCGGGCCTTGACCGCCCGCTCCAGCATGCCCTTGCCCAGGATCGGCAACGGGCTCGCGGTGCAGCTGATCACCACGTCGTGGAGGGCAAGCTGGTCCGGCAGCTCGTTGAGGGTGATGGCGTGGCCGTTGAAACGGTTGGCCAGCGCCCGGGCCCGTTCCAGGGTGCGGTTGGCCACCGTCACCCGCTTCGGGCGCTGGGCGCAGAAGTGGGTGGCGCAGAGCTCGACCATTTCGCCGGCGCCGATGAACAGCACGCTCTGGTCCGCGAGACTCTCGAAGATGCGCGCCGCCAGGCGCACCGAGGCGGCCGCCATGGACACCGAGTTGGCTCCGATCTCGGTATGGGTGCGAACCTCCTTCGCCACCGAAAAGGTGCGCTGGAACAGCTTGTGCAGCAGCAGGCCCAGGGTGCCGGCCTCGGCGGCGGATTTCACCGCGTCTTTCATCTGGCCCAGGATCTGGGGCTCGCCGAGCACCATGGAATCGAGGCCGCTCGCCACCCGGAAGGCGTGCTTCACCGCCTGGTCGTTGGGCAGGCGGTAGATGTAGGGCCCGATGTTGGCCGCCTGCATGCGGTGGTAGCCCGCGAGCCAGTCCACCGCAGAGTCCGGCTCATCGGTATTGCAGTAGACCTCCGTGCGGTTGCAGGTGGAAAGGATCGCCGCCTCCCGCACGGGACGATGGTCCACCAGGTCGCGCAGGGCGCCCTCCATGTCCTCGGAGGGAAACGCCACCTGCTCGCGCACGTCCAGAGGCGCGGTTTGGTGGTTGATGCCGAAAGCAAAAAGATGCATCCGCGATGGCGACCGATGACCCGCGAAGCGGGGCGGCAATGATTATAAACGACAAGGGCTTAGGAGCCATCACCGAGAGCCCGCCGGTCACCCCCTTTCCCAGACTGGCGGAGCGGTCCGACGTCGAGCGCCCAAGCCGGGTCCGAGAGCCCGCCGGTCACCCCTCTTTCCCAGGCGGGGGCGGCACTCCGAAAACTCGGAGTTAATGGAGATTTCTTTCTTACAAACAACTGGTTGCTTGAGGTCGGCGGATCAAGGAAAAGGTTTGCGGGAGAACTGGACGCAGACGCGGATCGAAGCGGCTAAAACACGCGATTAACGGGCAGCGTAATTCATGGCCGGCCCAGCGTTTCGGCCGCCGGGGCGGATGCGGGCATTTCCAGCGCCGCGGGCTGGCTGGCCATGAACATGGCTGCCGCGGCCACGAGCGCAACGGTCCTCAGATCAGCATTTCCTTCCTGGCGGCCCAGCCCGGGGAATCCGGCGCTCCGAGCGCCCCGAAGTCCCGGGCGTTCCCGGCTTTGTGCGCGGGCCGCGGGATAGCGCCCCCCGGAGCGGTGTCCCGACGAACCGTCATCGGAATAAGGGGAATTTCCAGGTCAAGCTCCCCGGGACACCGTGGGCTCCCGATTCGGAACCCTGCCCGGAGTCGTGCAAACCCCGTGCCACAAGCCAAGAAGCCTTTTCCGTCCGTGGGTTAGGCGATGAAACCGCTCACTAGAGGATGCTGCGATGCACTAAGGATGTCGCGCTGCCACGACATGAGGACTCGAGGGGGACCCGCATCACCTTGTATTCATTAAACTCCCTGCTGTCGCCCGGGGGTGACGGCTCCATGCGCGCGAGTGGTGCGCGGTATCCATGCTGCAGGCCAAGGAAAGCCCCATCGACGGCTCCATGCGCGGGAGTGGTGCGCCTCAATCAACCCGGCAGGCGGACCGCGACCGACGCGCCGCCAAGGCTGGCGTCCAGGATGGTCACTTGGCCGCCGTAGGCTTCGCACAGGTCCCGCACCACGGCGAGCCCGATGCCATGACCGGGCGTGCTCTCGTCGGCCCGCACGCCGCGCTCCAGCAGCCGCTGCGCCTGGGACGGATCGATCCCCGGACCGTCGTCGTCCACCACGATTTCGGTGCCGCCCGGCCCTCGGTGCGCGCGGATCTGCACCCGTCTCTTGCACCACTTGTAGGCGTTGTCCAGCAAATTCCCCAGCAATTCCATGAGGTCGCCCTCCACGGCGCGCAGCGCCAGGTCGGCGGGGATGTCCACCTCCGCCCTCACCCCCTTGTCGCGATACACCTTGGCCAGGGTCGCCATGATTCGCTCGGCCAC
Organism: Betaproteobacteria bacterium UBA6910; assembly: GCA_002451065.1. Lineage (GTDB taxonomy): Bacteria > Pseudomonadota > Gammaproteobacteria > Burkholderiales > UBA6910 > UBA6910. The sequence goes on along the minus strand of DKBC01000286.1, from coordinate 5,129 downwards.
CTGGCGCACCGGCACCGGCGGCGCCAGCGTCGCAGCGGCTCCCGCCCGGGCCCGCTGCAACTGATATTCCACGATGTGCTCCATACGCCCGAGCTGCTCGCCGAGGAGTTCCGAAGTCTCCCGGTCGAGCCGCTCGGCCGACACCGCGCCGCGAAGCACGGCCAAAGGCGTCTTCAGGCTGTGCGCCAGATCCCCGAGGGCGTTGTGGAGACGCGTCTGCTGGGCCCGCTCATGGGCGAGCAGCGCGTTGAGGTTCTCCGTCAAGGCCTGGATCTCCGTCGGGTACTGGCCGGAAATGCGCTCTTCCCTCCCCGCCTCCACCGCCGCCACCCCTTCCGCCACCCGCCGCAGGGGCGCGAGGCCCCAGCGCATGGAAACCCAGAGGGCGCCCAGCATCAGCAGCGCCATGGCCCCGAGCCAACCCGCGAGGCTGGTGCGGAATCCCGCCAACTGTCGCTCGAACTCGGCGAGATCTTCGGCGACGCTGAAAGTGTAGGCGCGCGGCGCCTCCCCCGTCGCCCAGTTGACGCCGAAGCTTTCAACGAAATAATCGCGTCCGCGACCGTCCGCACGCAGTTCGAACCGCCGCTCGCCCGGCGCAAGGCGTTCATGAAACGGGGCGCTCACCTCCAGCGCGGAGGCCGATTGCCATACGGACGCCCCCTCCGCATCCGATACCCGCGCGTATAAACCGGAGTTGGGGAGTTTGAAACGGGGTTCGGCGGGGTCCTGGGGAAACACCAATTCGCCGTTTTCGGCTTCCGCCGCCGCCATGAGCAGGTAGAGCTGGCCCAGCAGGCGTTCCTCCCGCGCAGAGCGGGCGGTGTCCCGGAACGCGCGCTCCAGGGCGAGGCTGGTGAGGATGATGAACACTGCGAGCACGGCCGCGGCTGCCAGCGCGACCCTCGCCCGCAGGGATCTCATTCAGCCCCTTCGGCGAGCACGAAGCGGTAGCCGCGCCCGCGCACGGTCTCGATGGGCGCCAGAGCGCCGTCGGGATCCAGCTTGCGCCGCAGCCTTCCCAGGAGCACCTCCAGGACGTTGCTATCCCGGTCCTCGTCGTGGGGATAGAGATGGTCCGACAACTCCTGTTTGGACACCACCCGGCTGCGGTGGGTGACCAGATGCTCCAACATCCGGTACTCGAACGCCGTGAGGTCCACGTCGCGCCCGTCCATCCACACCTTCTGGGCCGCCATGTCCAGGCGCAGTGGGCCGCAAACCACTTCCTGGGACGTTGCCCCGGCCGCCCGGCGCAACAGCGCCTTGAGCCGGGCCAGCAGCTCTTCCATCTGGAAAGGCTTGGTCAGGTAGTCGTCGGCGCCGGCCTCCAGGCCCTCCACCTTGTCCTGCCAGCGGCCGCGGGCGGTGAGCACCAGGATGGGGAGAAGGCTGCCCCTTTTTCGGATCTGCCGGATGATCTCGAGACCCGAGAGGTTCGGCAGCCCCAAGTCCACTACCGCGGCGTCAAACGCATACTCTCCCGCCAGGTAGAGGCCTTCGGCGCCGTCGCCGCTGCCATCGACCTGGTAACCGTCCTTCTGCAGTCGCTCGGTTACCAGCCGGCGCAGCTGCGCCTCGTCCTCGATGACCAGGATCCGCATGGGAGACGCAAGACGTCAGCGCCCCGAGGCGGAGACGAACACATAGCGCACGTCGCCGCTGGGGGTGAGAACCTTTACCTGATATCCGTCACGCTCGGACTTGACCGACAGTACCCGGCCGCCGGTGCGCTGGCGGGCGATCTCCGCCGCCTGGGCGGCGGAGATGCGCGCGGCCTGCTCGCGATCCTCCTTGTAGCGCCCGCGGTCGGGCGCGAAACGCTGGGCCTGGGTGGCAGGCGCCGCGACGGAGAGCGCGAGCGCGATGGCTAGGAGAGCTGCGTGCAGTTTCATCGTTTCGTACCGGCTCGGGGCCGGCGCCCATATGAAAATTTAACACAGGCGCCGGCCCGCCGCAGAAAGCCTCAGTAAGCGTAGCG
>DKBC01000286.1:0-3137 GCA_002451065.1 Betaproteobacteria bacterium UBA6910 | reverse complement strand
CCCGGGGAACCGGCGTCCGCCACGTCGACCGCCACCCGCACCCGGAGCCTGGCGCCGGGATCCTCGGGCATCAAGGTCTCGTAGGTCCGGCCGGCGTATTCGTACACCACCCGGTAGCCGGTGAGCTGGTCTTCCCAGCGGTCCACCACCGAGCAGCGCTGCACCGGCTGGGTGCCGCCATACGCCCGGGCCTGGTTGCCGGCCACGTTGGCGCCGACGATGGTGCCGATCACGGCGCCCGCCGCGGCCGCGGCCACCTTGCCGTTGCCCTTGCCGATGGCGGACCCCAGCAGCCCGCCCGCCACACCGCCAATGATCGGGCCGGCGTGGGGGTGGGCCGGCACCGCCTGCACCGGAACATATTCCGTGTGGCAGCGCTGCTCGGGGAAGTTCACCCGCTGGTACTCGGGCGTCGCGCTTCTCACTCGCGCCCAGTCTTCATACTCCTGGGCCTGGGCGGCGGTCGCCGCCAAGGCCAGCGCCGTGAGAATTGCGATTTTCGCTTTCATGGCTTTCTCCTCTCGCGGGCCGCGTTAGAACCAGCCCTGATAGGTGATGGAGAACGAGCCGTTCCCCGCCGGATAGGCGGGATAGGCGGAGTAGGGAGCCGCCGGATACACCACCACGGGGGGCGCATACGGGCGGACGACATATCCCGGCTGGTAGTACGGCCGGTAGTGCTTGTGCTTCCAGTGGCCATAGGCCTTGCCATGCGGGGGCCCGTAGTGCCGTTGCCCATACTGCCATCGGTCGCGATGGTTCCAGTGGCCATAGGCCTTGCCGCGCGGAGGCCCGTAGTGCCGTTGCCCATGCTGCCACCGGTCGCGATGCTCCCACCGGTCATGCCTGTCGCCCGCGGAAGCCGTGGTCGGCAGTGCAAACGCACCCGCGGCAACGGCCGCGGCCAGAATCGCAGTAACGAATTGCTTGGTGCTCATTTGATACCTCCTTCTCAGTTAACCGACGGGTATTCCCATCGTTGATTTCATCGTACTCGCCCTACGCTTAACGCTTCCTGAACGGTTCCAGCCCTGTTTATTCCCAGGCCATGGGCTGGATCACCGTCACCTGCCCGGGCTCCACGAAATGAAGGGTGCCCGGCGAAAACGGCGCGGAATAAACGCTGACGTAGGAATACGAGTACACATACACCGGCGCCGTCCCGAACGCGTAGGGCACCACATTCCTGTGGATGCGGTGACGCCAGTGAGAGTGCTGGCCGGGGCCGGCTTGGCGGTGCCCCGCCCGGGCCGCTTCCTCCGAAGCCCGCTCCCGGATCGGCTCCCGCCCGGCCGCGGCCCCGGAAATCCCGAGAGCCAGGGCCAGGCCGACGGCCGCTGATGTGATCCTGTTGCGTCCGTTCATGACTGCCTCCTCGTTGCCCGCGCCGGGGAAGAATCTCCCGGCTTGAATGCATCGTGCGCTTCGTCCCCTTAACGAGGGCTGAACGGAAAAGCTGCCGCCGGTCCGGGATCGCGAACCGGGGCGTCAGGGCTTCGAAGACAGGCGGCTTGCGGAGGTCAGGGTTCCAGCAGCCCGTGCTGCATGGCGATGATGGCGAGCTCGGCGGCGTTTCCCGCGTTGAGCTTCTGCTTGACGTGAAACATGTGGGTGCCCACGGTGCGCGGGCTGAGGGATAGCGTCTCCGCGATTTCGGCCACCGATTTTCCCTTGGCCAGCAGCATGAACACCTCGAATTCGCGGCCGCTCAGGACGTCCACCGGGCCCTTCTTCCCGGTCGCCTGCCCCACGGCGAGCACCTGCGCCATGGAAGGCTCGATGTAGGTCTTTCCCTTGGCCACGGTGCGGATGGCGTTGATCAGTTCCTCGGCCGCGCTGCGCTTGGTGAGATAGCCCTTGGCGCCGGCCGCCAGCGCGCGCCGGGGATGCGCGGTGTCCTCGTGGGCGGAGAGGATCAGGATCCTGGCATCGGGCCGCTTGGAGAGGATCCGGTTGATGGCCTCCAGCCCCCCGATGCCGGGCATGGACAGATCCATCACCACCACGTCGGGGCTGGTTTCCGCGCACAACCGCACCGCCTCCTCCCCGCTCTGGGCCTCCGCCACCACCCGCAGGTCCTCGGTGCCTTCCAGCAGCAGGCGGAAGCCCATGCGCACCACGGCGTGGTCATCCACCAGCATCACGGCGACGTTGCCCGGGGTCATGGCCGTTGGACGCCGGCGGACTGCGAAAGATCACAAAAGCGCTTCGTCGCCGCCACCAGTTCCGGAGCGATGCGGGGGTCGAAGGCCCCGTGTCCCGCCCGCTCCACCATCCTGAGTTCGCAACCGGGCCAGGCCGACGCCAGGCGTTGCGCCGCCACGGGAGGGCACACCAGGTCGAAGCGTCCCTGGACGATCCGGGCCGGGACTCCGCGCAGCTTTCGAACCCCGCGCAGCAGTTGCCCCGGCGCCAGGAAGCACTCATGGGCCAGATAGTGGAGCTGGATGCGCACCCGGGCCACCAGCGCGTCGTCCGCTGGCGCGGCCTCGGGAGGAGCGCCCTCATGCAGCGCCATCAGCGTTCCCTCGTAATCCCGCCAGGCCCCCGCCGCCGCCCGGCGCGTGGCCTGCCGCGCCGAGCGCAGCCGACGGCGGTAACCGTCGAGGATGCCCGAGGCTGACTGCGCACCGGACGCCTCGAAAAACCTGGCCCAGGCGTCCGGCACGAAGGCCCGCAGGCCGCCCAGGTACCAAGCGACCTCGCTTCGACTTCCGAGAAACACGCCGCGCAGGATCATGCCCGACACCCTCTGGGGATGCGCGAGGCCATAGGCGAGGGCCAGAGTGGCGCCCCAGGAGCCGCCGAATAGCAGCCAGCGCGAAACGCCCAGGGTCGCGCGGAGCCGCTCCAGGTCCCGCACCAGGTGGACCGTGGTATTGGCGCGGGTTTCCCCGGCGGGTGTGCTGCGGCCGGTGCCCCGCTGATCCAGGAGAACGATCCGGTAACGCTCGGGGTCGAAGAAGCGGCGCTGGTTGGGATTGGTCCCGCTGCCGGGCCCCCCGTGCAGAAAGACCACCGGCAGACCATTGGGATTGCCGGACTCCTCGAAGCGTATGCGGTGTCCCTGTCCCGCCTCCAGCCAGTCCTCCCGATGAGGCTCGATGGGTGGATACAGAACGGCACTGAGGGCTTCA
>DKBC01000063.1 GCA_002451065.1 Betaproteobacteria bacterium UBA6910 | reverse complement strand
CAGGATGGACGCGCAGCCCTCGGGGGAGATGACGGAATAAGTGGAGTATTGCAGCATGATGACGGCGTCGCCCACGGCGATCGCCAGGGCGCCGCCGGATCCGCCCTCGCCGATGATGGTGGCGACGATCGGCACCCGCAAGCCGGACATTTCGTAGATGTTGCGCCCGATGGCTTCGGATTGACCGCGCTCCTCGGCGCCGATGCCGGGATAAGCCCCCGGCGTGTCCACGAACGTGAGCACCGGAATACCGAACTTTTCGGCGAGCTTCATCAGGCGCAACGCCTTGCGGTAGCCCTCGGGCCGCGGCATGCCGAAATTGCGCTGAATTTTTTCCTTGGTGTCGCGGCCCTTCTGGTGCCCGATCACCATAACGCTGTTACCGTTGAACCGGGCAAGCCCGCCCACGATCGCGGCGTCGTCGGCGTAGGACCGGTCTCCGTGCAGTTCCTCAAAGTCGGTGAACAGGCCTTCCACGTAGTCCAGGGTGTAGGGTCGCTGGGGATGCCGCGCCACCTGGGAGATTTGCCAGGCGGTGAGCTTCCCGTAGATTTCCTTGGTGAGGGCCTGGCTCTTCTTCTGCAGCCGACCGATTTCCTCCGATATATCGAGCGCCGAGTCGTCCTGCACGAACCGCAACTCGTCGATCTTCGCCTCGAGCTCGGCGATCGGCTGCTCGAAATCCAGAAAGTTGGTCTTCATCCGGGAACATTGGGGAATCGCTGGGAGGCCGTATTTTACCCGAAATGCGTTTCCACCCCTCAGTACCATGCGCCGCGCGGGTCGCTACCCGCGGTGGCGACACCCGCGGCCTTGTCCAGATATACCGCCTGCATATTGCCCCAGGGGCCCTTGGCCGTTTTCAGCGCATGTCCCATTGCGGCGAGGCGCCCGGTCCAGGCGTCGTCGAAAGCCCCCGGCTCCACTTCCACCACGTCGGGCAGGAACTGGTGATGGAAGCGCGGCGCGGAGACGATGCGCTTCGGGTCGCGATCGCCTCGCGCAAATTCCAGCACCGCCAAAAGCACCATGCTGATAATGCGCGACCCGCCAGGGGTGCCGACGACGAGCACGCCGCGCGCGTCCTCCACGAATGTTGGCGACATGCTGGAGAGCGGGCGCTTTCCCGGCGCGATGGCGTTGGCGTCACTGCCCACCAGTCCATAGGCGTTGGGCACGCCGGGCGCGATGGCGAAGTCGTCCATCTCATTGTTGAGCAGGACACCGGTGCCGCCGGCGACGAAGCCGGAACCGAACACGGTGTTGATGCTGAGGGTCGCGGCCACCCGGTTTCCGTTCCGGTCCACCACCGAGAAATGGGTGGTGCTTCCTCCCAAGGGCCGGGGTTCCGGCAAGGAGGAACTCGTGCCGGCGCGCTTGGGGTCAACGCCTCCCGCCCGCTCGGCAGCGTAGCGCTTGCTCCCGAGGCGGGCGGCCGGCACCCAAACGAAATCCCCATCGCCAAGGTAACGTGCCCGGTCCTGGTAGGCGAGACGCATGGCCTCGATGACCAGATGCGCCGCCGCGGGATCCGATGCCTCCACGGCGTCGAACTGCTCCAGGATCTGCAGCGCCTGCGCCAGGGTGAGCCCCCCGGAGGACGGCAGGGCCGCCGAAGTCACCTTGATGCCGCGGTAGAAGAACCGGACCGGCTCCCGCTCCACGGATCGGTAGCCCTCGAGATCCTGCAGCGTCCACAACCCGCCGCCCGCGCGCACCGCGCGCACCAGTTTTTTCGCCACCGGCCCGCGGTAGAAACCGTCATGCCCATGGGAAGCGAGGCGGCGCAAAGTCCCGGCGAGCTCCGGCTGGCGCAGGACGAAACCTTCCTCGGGCGGTCTCCCCTGGTCCAGGAAAATGCGCGCCGCGCCGGGGTCGGCAGCGAGCCGCTCCCGATATTCGGTGGCCCGCTCGAGGAAGCGTCGGTCCGCGGGAAAGCCCTGCTCCGCGAGACGGATGGCCGGCGCCAGGGCCGTGCTCAGGGGAAGCGACCCGTAGCCCGCGAGGCGCACCAGTCCGGCGGGCATCCCGGGTATACCGGCAGCGCGCGGCCCGCGCAGAGAGGCGCCCGGCACGGGGGCGCCGTTTGCGTCCAGGTACATGTCCCGGGAGGCCGCGGCCGGCGCCGTCTCGCGCCCGTCGATCATGGTTTCAAAACCGTCGTTGGCCCGATGCAACAGCCAGAAGCCGCCGCCTCCGATACCCGATGCGAAGGGTTCCACCACCGCCAGAACGGCGCTCACCGCGACCGCGGCATCGAATGCATTTCCCCCCTGCTCCATCATTTCCAGGCCCGCCTGGGTCGCCATCGGATGGGCGCTGGCAATCGCCGCCTGCTGAAGCGCGACGGGCTCGCGCGCCCATCCCGGCGCCAGGAACGCGGCCAGCAGGAGCGAGACAAATACGCGGACGAGGTTCACGAAGGACGGGGCGAGGCGGGCGCGAGGCGCAAGTCTACATGGTACGCCGCAGGAGCGGCGCCAGCTGTTTCAACGTGCGTGTATTCAGGACGTCCTTCTTGCCGAGCCAGCCGCGCCGCGCCTGGCACACGCCGAAGCGCAGATTGTCGAGATCGAGGCTGCTGTGGGCATCGGTTGCGATGGAAACCAGCACACCCTCGTCCCGCGCCATGCGGCACAGGTTGTCCAGCAGATCGAGCCGCTCGGGCTGGGCATTGAGCTCCAGGAAGCACTTGCGCTCCCGGGCCTTGCGCACCACCTTGAGCCAGTCCACGTCCATGGCTTCCCGGGCGTTGATCATGCGGCCGGTGGGATGGGCCAGGATGCTGAAGTGGGGATGGTCCATGGCACGCAGGATGCGCGCCGTCTGCTTCGCCCTGGGCAGGTCGAACCTGCTGTGCACCGCGCCCACCACCAGGTCGAGTTTGCCCAACACGTCGTCCGGCAGGTCGAGGCTGCCG
>DKBC01000254.1 GCA_002451065.1 Betaproteobacteria bacterium UBA6910 | reverse complement strand
ACTGCCCTCCGAAGGCAGGGGTCGGACGTTCGAGTCGTCTCGGGCGCGCCAGATTGCATTGCATCCCCCGGTGGGGCCGGCTCGGTTCCGCGAGTCGGGCAAATCCGGTGGCGCCGAGCGCCCCATGGGACACTTCACCGACTTTCCCTGCCTTGCGGCCGCACGGGCACTTGAGCCCGGGCGTTGTCGCCGCTTCCGGGTGGCAGGTCACGCGGTCGGTTGGATTCGCGTGGATCTCGCGGAACATCTGCGAGCGTGGCCCGGGCTGTTCCGCTTTGATCAACACGGGGTGACCCTTTCCGACCTGCTCAGGGAAGAGCGCGAGCGTACCGCGGCCCTCGGCGGCGTCATCGAGCGGCTGGCGGCGGAAGGCGTGATCACCGGATGGCGCGACGAGCGCTTCGCGATTGGCGAGGGACTTGATCAGCCGCCCCTGGCATTCATCGAGCGCGCCGCGGCAAGATTCTTCGGGATACTTACCTACGCCGCACATCTCAACGGCGTGGTCCCCGCGGACGACGGATGCCGCATGTGGATCGCTCGGCGCAGCCCGGCGAAGCCCATCGATCCCGGCATGCTCGACAACCTGGTCGGTGGCGGTATCGGGCATGGATGTTCGGTTCGGGAAACCCTTGTTAAGGAGGGATGGGAGGAAGCCGGGATCGGCGCGGACATCGTGGAACGCGCCAATGCGGGCCGGCGCATCCAGGTGCTGCGCGACGTGCCCGAGGGCGTCCAGAACGAGACAGTGTTTTCCCACGACCTCGAACTCCCGCCGAACTTTGGACCCGTCAACCAGGACGGGGAGGTGGCCGAATTTCGCTTGTGCCGGCTGGAAGAAATTGAGGAACTGATTGCCGCAGGCAAGTTGACCGTGGACGCGAGCTTGGTGGCGCTGGATTTTCTGTTTCGGAACGGATTCCTGCGCGAGCCGGACGACCCTGACATGCGCGGGATTTTCCGGGCGCCCTAGAGAACGGCAGGTCGGCTAGACTGTATCCGGGTGCCTTAGGTCGAGGAGCGACCCCATGCTTATTGGAGTGCCGAAAGAGATCAAGGTCCACGAATACCGCGTGGGACTCACCCCCGCGAGCGCGCGGGAGCTTACCACCCGCGGCCACCAGGTGATCATGGAACGGGGTGCCGGCCAGGGCATCAGCGCGGCGGACTCGGCGTACCAGGCGGCGGGAGCCCGCATCGCGGACAGTGCGGAGCAGGTGTTTGCTGAGGCGGATCTCGTCGTCAAGGTCAAGGAGCCCCAGCCCCGGGAGCGAAAATGGCTGAGGGCGGGCCAGGTTCTGTTCACCTATCTGCATCTGGCACCGGACCCCGAGCAGACGCGAGACCTGATGGCAAGCGGTGCGGTGTGCATCGCCTATGAGACCGTCACCTCGTCGGACGGCGGACTGCCGCTGCTGGCGCCCATGTCGGAAGTGGCGGGAAGGATGTCCGTGCAGGTGGGCGCCTCCTGCCTGGAAAAGGAGCGCGGCGGCATGGGCATCCTGCTGGGCGGGGTGCCGGGCGTTCCGCCCGGGAAGGTGACGATTCTGGGCGGTGGCGTGGTGGGCTCCAACGCCGCCCTGGTGGCGGCGGGAATGGGCGCGCGGGTGGTGGTCATCGACCGCTCTCTGGACGCGCTGCGGCGATTGGCCCATCAGTTCGGCGCTGCAGTAAACACCGTGTTCTCTACTGCGGAAGCCGTGGAGCACCATGTGCTGTCGGCGGACCTGGTGATCGGCGGCGTGCTGATTCCGGGCGCGTCGGCGCCCAGGCTGGTCACCGCCGAAATGGTGAAGCGCATGAAGCCGGGCGCCGTGGTGGTGGACGTCGCCATCGACCAGGGGGGCTGCCTGGAAACATCCAGGCCGACAACCCATTCGGATCCCACTTACGTCGTGGACGACGTGGTCCATTACTGCGTGACCAACATGCCCGGCGCCGTGCCGCGCACTTCCACCTATGCCCTGAACGCGGCGACGCTGCCCCTGACGCTGGAGTTGGCGGAAAACGGCTGGAAGGAGGCGCTGCGGCGCGATCCGCATCTGCGCGCCGGCCTCAACGTCTGCGCGGGCCGGGTGACCCACCCGAACGTCGCCGAATCCCTCGGTCTGCCGTGCACCGATGTCCTGCAGGCGGCGGGGTCCTAGGCCTGTCGTCGAGACATACGAGGGTCACAGAATCCGACAGCGTTGGGTTCCTCAGCCAGAGGCCTCCACGTTAGAATCGGTAACGTCGTTTCCTAGGTGGATTCGCTCTCATTCTTTCCGGCAGCCTGCCGGCTACCCGCCGATTAAGGAGAACAGGCCCTTGACGACACCGAAGCGGCAACGTCCGCACCATATCGCCGCGTGGTTTGCAGGGCTGATGATTTGTTGCTTCTGCGCCTTTCCGGCGATTGCCGCCGACGTCATCCTGGTGGGCGGCACCGGTTCCGGCAGCCGGCTGTTGCAGGCGCTGGTCGATGAATACCGCAAGACGGCGCCAAATGCGGATATCCGCGTGATCGATCCCCCCCTTGGGAGCGGGGCGGCGCTCAAGGCGGTTCGCGCGGGCAAGCTCCACATGGCCATAAGCGCCCGGCGCCTGGAAGGCGACGAGAGAAACGGTGAAATGCTGGAACTGGATTTCGCGCGCACGCCCTTTGTGTTTGCCACTCGGGACGGGAAACGCAGCGGCGGCTTCGACCTGAAGCAGCTCGCAGATGTCTACGCGGGCCGCCTGGCCAGCTGGGATAACGGTGCTCCCATCCGGCTGGTTCTCCGCCCGAGCTTTGATGCCGATACTGCGGCCATCCGCGCCATGTCGCCCGGGTTGGACGACGCCATGACCCGTGCCCTCGACCGGAAAGGGATGGTGACCGCCTCGTCCGACATCGAGGCGCTGAATTTGATCGAGCAGACGCCGGGCTCCCTGGGATCGACCACTTTGGGTCTTATCCGATTGATGAACGCCAATGTGGGCGTTCTTCCGATCGCCGGCCAGGTGCCCAGCGCCGAGGCGCTGGCCGCGGGAAACTATCCCTGGTCCAAGGTACTTCACCTGGTGGTCCGCAGGCAGCCGGGAGCACAGGTTCAGGCATTCCTGGATTTCCTGCAGTCACCTCAGGTCGGCGAATTTCTGCTTCGCAGCGAGCACCTGCCCGCGCCCCATGGCAATTAGGGCAGAGGTCGAGCGCAAGGTCTCGCGCCTCGCGGGGCTGGTCTCGCTCGTGGTTTCCGTGGCGCCGCCGATCGCGTTCACATGGGACGTGTACACCGGGGCGACGTCACGCCTGGAGGTTGAAGCGAGCCAGCAGGCGAAGGCCATTACCGAGTTCGTCGGCAGGAATCCAACTGCCTGGCAACTCCCCACGGACCGCCTTCTCTGGCTGTTGGAGGCCAACCGCACCCTCGGCGGGGAAGTCCGCGTGGTCAATCGTGACGGACAGGTGATCGTCCGCGCCGGGGCGCCGTCCGAGTGGCCCGTGATGGCGCGTCGGGCAGAATTTTTTGATTTCGGCAGCCCGGTCGGCGAGGTCGAGGTGATGGCTTCCGGCCGGGGCATCCTGTATCGCGCCGTCGTCGTGCTGGGGGTGAGCATTGGCCTGGGATTGCTGATCTACGGACCGTTGCGACGGATCCCCCTGCGCGCCATTGAGACCGCAAACCGGGAACTCGAGACCAGCGAGACCCGCTACCGTCGGCTCGTGGAGAGCGCTCCGCTGGGCATCGTGAAGCATCAGCACGGAGCCATCGAGTTCGTCAATTCCGCCTTCATGACCATGGTGGGTGCGGGGGATGCCAGGGAGCTGGTGGGGCGAGACTTCCTGGACTTCGTGGTTCCGGAACACAGGGGTCAGGCTGCCGAGATGATTGTCGCGCTCTCCGGCGGCGCGGCCTCCCTGCCCCTGAAGCGGTTGACCCTGCTTCGCCGCGACGAGAGCGTCCTGGAAACGGAAATTGCCGGGGTTTCGAACCTCGAGGGCGATGCGTGGATCGCGCAACTCATCATCCTGAACGTGAGCGACCGGCAACGGGCCCACGATTTGATCCGCAAGAGCCGGGACCGGCTCCTCCGTCAGCAGCGCGCGCTGGCTGCGATCGCCCGCAGCGACCCGTTCGTCGGAGGAGACGCGGAAGCCGCGGCGCGCGCCCTCACCGAGGCGGCGGCGAAGCAATTGGAAGTGGAGCGGGTCGGCTTGTGGATGTTGACGCCGGCGCGGGACGCCATGCGCTGTGCGGACCTGTACCAGCGCAGTCTAGACCGGCACAGCAGCGGGGCCGTTGTTACGGTGCGGTCGGCGGGGCGGTTTATCGAGGCGATCGGAAGCGAGGAAGCTATAGTTGCCGACGATGCGCGCAGCGACGAGCTCACGCGGGAGTTGGCCGATGCTTACCTGGACCCGCTGGGCATCGGCTCGGTGATTGACGTTCCTGTTCGGCTGCGCGGGGTGATCGCGGGCGTTTTCTGCCACGAGCATGTGGGTCCACCGATTTCTTGGACGCCCGAGCAGAGAATGTTCGCCATCGCGATCGGCAATCTCGCGGCACTGACTCTGGAGCAGGGGGCGCGCCGGCAGGCGGAGGAGGAGGCGCGGGCCCTCAGGGAAACGCTGGAACGGCGCGTTGGGGAGCGCGCCGCGGAGTTGGAGGAGACTCTCGGCGAACTGAAGTCCTTTGCCTTTTCAATCCTGCAGGATCGGGAAATCATGCGCGAGGAGGTGGATCTGGGCGCCCTGGCCCGGCAGGCGATTGCCCGGCTCGCGGAGGGGGAGCCCGAGGGACGGGTCGAATGCCTGGTGCAACCCGATCTGGAAGTAAGGTGTGACTGGCTGCTCATGCAGGTTGCAATGGAGAGGCTGGTCGGTCGCGCATGGAAGGCCAGCCTGGGGGCGGAGGTGCCGCGCGTCGAGATCGGTGAGGGGAAGGTGGACGGGCAGCGGGCTTTCTTCGTAATGGATAGCGGGCCGCGGACCGGCATGATGGAGGGAGGGAAGCTCACTCACCCAGCGGATGACTCCCGACGCGAATGTGGTTCGACCGCGACCGGAAGCGGGTTTGCTCTCGCGGCAATAATCGTCGCGCGGCACGGCGGCCGAATCTGGGCCGAGACCAAGCCGGGAGGAGGCACTGTCATCTGGTTCACGCTTGAACCTCGCCCAGACGAATAGAGCGAGGGTCCGTGCCACAGTCTGCAGCGGCGGAAAGCGGCTGGCGCTAACCCGCGCGCCGCTGCGGCGGCGGGCAAGCTGACCGGCTACTAATGCCCCGAAGACGCCGACGCAAACCAACGCCGAGGACGGCGTGCCTATTGGGAAACTCGATGATCTGAACGTGGAGTGGACGGCGTTTTCTTTTGACGCCTCGGGTCGACGTCTTTTTTGGGCGCATGGAGCAAGATGTTACCGGTCACGGAGTCGGCCTCGAGGTTACCGGCTGGTGCTGATCGGCGCTCCCACGCGCGTTAGCCCATATTCGTGGGCTTCGACCGTCAGCGTTCTGATCGATTTCGTCCTTAGGGCACCGACTCGGCCGGGCCAAGCACGGCCGTCTTCATCTTGCCGCGCCGATTTTCGGTGATCTCGCGAGTGATGCGGAAAATATGTCCGAAAGGAAGTCCAGGAACACGCGCACCTTGGGCAACATACCGCGCCGGCTCGGGTAGACCGCCTTGGCCTCGACGCTCGGGCCAGACCATTGGGGAAGCACCCGAACCAGGCGTCCGGCCTGCAGATCCGCCTGGGCAAAATAGTCCGGGACGAGGCAAATTCCGATTCCAGCCAGCAGCGCATGGTAGAGCGGTGTGAAGTCATTGGCCGCCAGCAGGGGAACCACGGCAACGTTGGCCTGGCGCGTCCCCGACTCCAGGGCCCACTGGATCTGGCCTGGCCGCGCCAGTGGCGCGAACACCAGGGCCGCGTGGTGGGCCAGGTCCTCCGGATGCCCCGGTGTGCCACGGCGCTCCAAATAGGAGGGGCTCGCGTACAGCCCGGCGGTGGCGGTCCCCAACAGGCGTGCGGAATAGGAGGAGTCGGGAAGCGGGAGTGCGGTCAGCGCGACGTCGGCGCCGTGGCTGATTACGTCCTCAAACTCGTTGCGCAGCATCAGTTCCACGTGCAGATCCGGGTAGTGCGCGAGGAACTCCGGGAGCTGCGGCACTAGGTAGAGGCGGGCCATGGTGAACGGGGCCCGCAATCGCAGAGTTCCCCGCACGGCTCCCTTGAGTCGTCCGACCGCGGTTTCCGCGTCCTCCACTTCGACCGCGATGCGGGCGCAATGCTCGTGGAACGCGACGCCGGCCTCGGTGAGGGCCATGCGCCGGGTCGAGCGCTGCAGCAGCCTTACCCCGAGCCGGGTCTCCAGGTCCTGCACCTTGCGGCTCACGGTGGCCTTGGGAATGTCGAGAGCACGGGATGCCGCGATGAAACTGCCGCGGGATGCGACCGCTTCGAAAATAAGAATCTCATTCAGGTCGCGCACAATTATCCCAACACTGGAATAAAATATCCAAGAAAACCTAGTTTATCCTTCCTACGGAACACCGTAAAGTCGTCGTCAGCGATGGGTTCGGCCGCCGGCTCGGATCAGGAGGAAATGACGATGACGAACGATACCAATGACTCGAAATCAGCCACAGGCGCGGCTTCGGCAGCCGTCGGCAACGTGGTGGACTTCTCGGGAGCACGCTTGCTGCGCCGCTGGCTCGCTGTGGACTGCGCTGTCGAGAGGCTGGTTCAGGAAGTGGCGGCCGATGCGCGCATCAGGATTCCGGCCCGGCAGGCGCTTGCGGTGGAGATGGCCGAGTTGCGCTCCGCGCTGAAACGCGGCCCGGATGCCGAGGCCCATGCCTTGGTCGAGATGGTTTCCCTGGTGACGCTGATCCGCGCCGTGGACTACCGGCTGGTGAAGGGAATCTCCGCCATCGAAGGCTCGGCGTCACCGCCCTTGAGGAGCGCGCTGCGGCAGTATCTGGAGGCGACCCAGACTCTGGTCAGCGCCTACCGCCGAGGCGCCCAGCACCCTCGCAATGCATTGGAATGGATCGTGCGGGAGCACGAGCCGGCTCTGGAGAGACTTGTGACCTGGCACGGTGGCCAACTGTCCCTTGGACCCGAGGGTGACTCCGATTCCAAACCGGGGAAAGATTGATTGAGTGGGTTCTCCGACCCACGCCCCCCTTGGGGGCACTGAGCCGCCCCGTTCCCTGGGGCGGCATTTTTTTCAGTTCTGGCGAGGCAAATGGACCGGGGGCAGAAGGGCTCGGCGGTGTTGATTGCCAGTCGCCGCTCGGCTTGGAAACGAATCCGGCGCTGTGCGGTCGAACCGTCCGAATGGAAACTACCACGGCAAACAGGTGGGTGCCGCGACTGCTGTTCGGGGCGGCAGTGACTGCGCTGGTATTGGCCGGCCCGTCAGGCTTTGCGGCGGATCCGGAGGTGAGAGTCGTGCCTTGGGTCGACCTTAGCCGCTACACCGGCAAGTGGTACGAGATCGCCAGCTTTCCCCAGTGGTTCCAGCGCGGTTGCACCGCGACGACGGCCACTTACTCACTGAGGGAAGACGGCAAGATCGGCGTGCTGAACCAGTGTCGCAAAGGAGAGCCTGCCGGCAAGTTGAGCACCGCGGAAGGGTGGGCCCGCGTGGTGGATTCTGAGACCAAGGCCAAGCTCGAAGTGACCTTCTTCTGGCCGTTCTTCGGCGACTACTGGATCATCGATCTCGGAAAGGACTACGAGTACGCGGTGGTGGGACATCCCGATCGCGATTACCTATGGATTCTCAGCCGCAAGCCCGCAATGACCTCCGAGGAACTGCGTCCGATCCTGGATCGGGCCGCGCAGCAGGGTTTCGACCTGTCCCGGCTGCGCTACACTCGTCACCACTGAAATACGAACTCAGTTGAGGTCGTCGTCCTTGTAGTACTTCGTGCCCTTGCCGGTGATTTCCGCCGCGAGGCCGTCGTCAGTGAGCTGGTACATCCAGACGCCGGGCTTCACCGACACGGCGCCCTGGTAGGCGGCGCCGTCACTGCCTAGCTTGGCGGCGGCGGTGGCCTGGCCGCCGAATTCCCATCCCGAGTTGATGAAGTCGTCGAGGTCCTTTGACTTCTCGAACAGGAAGACCACACGGAATTTCTTGATCCCGAGGCCCAGGCCCGCCTGGACCTCCACCATCTTCATGAAGGTTTCCTTGTTGGTCTTGTTGTCCACCGCGATGCCGGAGCCGGTACCGCCGCCGGCGAGGAAGATTTTCATGCCGAAATTGCTGAAGACGGCGTAACCGGCGGCGTTCTGAACCGCATTCCTGGCGGAAGGCTGGATCTTGTACAGGCGGTTCAGGGTTTCGTTCGCCACCTTGCGCACGTCCGCCTGCTGCTCCGCCTTGGTGGGGGCGGCGACCAGTACCGGGCTGAACGCCAGCAATCCGAGTGCCATCGAAAGCGTGATCCCTATTGAACGCATGGGAGTTTCTCCTTGAGTTGGGAAGGTGGTCCTGGGTTCTATCTACCGGCAGCGGGTGGCGCCCCGGCCTGGTCCGCGACTTTCTCCGCAGCATACACCCAGCCCCCGCCCAGGGCCTTGTAGATATTGACCATGGACTGGAACACCAGCGCCTGGGTTTGGGTGTAATTGAGCTGGGAATTGAAAAGGCTGCGCTGGGCGTCCAGCACTTCCAGGTAGTCGGAGTAGCCGGCGTCGAAGCGCATGTTGGCGAGCTTGGCGTAGGTCGTAAGCGCCTGCACATCGCGTTCCTGGGCCGCCAGACTCTCACCGGATTTCTGGTAGTCCACCAGCGCGTCGTCCATCTCGCGAAACGCGTTCTGGATCGTCTGCTGGTAAGTGTAGAGAAGCTGTTTCTCCTGGGCCTCGGCCTGGGTCACATTGCCCTCGATGGCGCCGGCGGTGAAGATGGGCCCTATAAGGGTGCCGGTGTAGGCCCAGGTCTTGGCTGAACCCTGGAACAGGTCGGAAAAGTCGTTGCTGGCGGTGCCGAGGAACCCCGTGAGGGATAGGGTCGGGAAGTAAAGCGCCCGGGCCGCGCCGATTCGGGCATTGGCGGCCACCAGATTCTGTTCCGCGGCGAGGATGTCCGGCCGGCGCTCCAGCAGGGTGGAGGGCAGGCCGGCGGGCACGCCGGAGAGGGCCAGTTCATCCAGGGTCTTGCCGCGGGGAATGGGTCCCGGGTTGCGCCCCAGCAGCACGGAGAGCGCGTTTTCCTGGCGGGCGATCTGCTGCTCGAAAACCGGGATGCGTGCGAGAGCCTGTTCATACTGGGAGCGCACCTGGGAAAGCTGCATCTCGTTGATCACGCCCCCCTGGTAGCGCAGTTCGAACAGCTTCAGGGTCTCGAGGTAGGCTTCCGCCGTGGCGCGGCTGATCTCCAGTTGCTTGTCCGTGCTGCGCAGCCCGATGTAGGAATTCGCCAGCGACGACACCAGGGTCAGGATGACTGCGCGCTTCCCCTCCTCGGTGGCCAGAAGGTCCGCCCGGGAGGCCTCGGTCAGACGCCGGATGCGACCCCAGATGTCGATCTCCCAGCTCGCGGTGAGAAGCCCATCGTAGTTGGAGAACTTGGGATCGGTTCCGGGCGGCAGAGCCGTGGGCCCGCTGTTCTCGGGCACCCGCTGTTCGCCGGCGTCGCCCTGGTAGCCGATCTGGGGGAACATCGGGGCGCGGGTGGTCTGCAGCCGGCCGCCGAATTCCTCGACCCGGGCGGCGGCGATGCGGACGTCCTTGTTTTCCTCCAGGCCGATGCGGATCAGGTCGTTCAGCACCGGGTCCTGGAACTGCTCCCACCACAGGGTATCGGCCAAGTCCGTGGCGTCCGCATATTCGACCCGCCACTGGTTGGGGACGTCCATCGTCGGGCGGACGTAATCGGGACCGATCATGCAGCCGGACAGGAGCAGCGCCGCGGTGCCGGAGATCAGAAATGCGCGCATCTCACTGCCCTCCCTTGCCGTCCAGGGGCGCGTGAGGCACGTCCGGCGCCAGGGCTCCCGGAGCCGGAGGTTGCCCATGAGCCTTCTTGCCCGCGAACTTCTCGCTCAGGGATTCCAGCAGCCAAAAGAACAGGGGGGTAAAGAGCGTCGCGATCAGGGTGGAGGCGATGATGCCGCCGATGACCCCGGTGCCGATGGCGCGCAGGCTGTTGGCCCCGGGTCCCGTGGCAATGGCCAGGGGCACGCAACCGAGGCCGAAGGCTAGCGAGGTCATGACGATGGCTCGCAGCCGCAGGCCCGCGGCTTCGATGGCCGCTTCTCGCGCCGGCATTCCGTGGTGCACGCGCTCGATGGCGAACTCGCAGATCAGGATGGCGTTCTTGGCCGAAAGGCCCACCAAGGTGACCAGACCCACCTGGAAATACACGTCGTTTTCCAGGCCGACGATCCAGGTTATGACCAGGGCGCCGAGCACCGCGAAAGGGACCGCCAGCACCACGGCGACAGGCAGGGTCCATTTTTCGAACTGGGCGGCAAGGATCAGGAACACCACGATCAGGCCGAAAATGAAGGCCCTGGACGACGTGCCCCCGGCGCCTTTTTCCTGCAGCGCCTGGCCGGCCCAGGCGTAGGAGAAGTCCCCCGGCAGGGTTTCCTGGGCGACTTCTTCCATGGCCGCGATGGCGTGGCCGGAGCTGTAACCAGGTGCCTGGCTGCCGGTGATTTTCACCGCCGGGAAGCCGTTGAACCGGGTCAGCAACTTGGGCGAGGCGACGTAGCGGGTCGTGATAAGCGCCGACAGGGGCACGTTGGCCCCGGACGTTGAGCGCACGTACACCTTGTCGAAGTCGGACGGCTTCACCCGGTACTGGGCGTCCGCCTGGATCACCACCCACCACACCCGGCTGAACTGGCTGAACTGCCCGGCGATCTGGGAGCCAAAGAACGCCTGCATGGTCTGGAACACGTCGCCCACGTGCACCCCCAGCACCTCGGCCTTGTTGCGGTCCAGGTCGACGAAAAGCTGCTGGGTAGCGGCGCGGAATGTGGTGTTCACGCCCTGCAATTCCGGCCGCTGCCGCGCCTTGGCGAGAAACGCCTGCAGCGCCTGCTCGGTGACCCGCGGGTCGCCGGAGCCCCGATTCTGGATGTAGAACTCGAAGCCGCCGGTGGTGCCCATGCCCGGGATGGAAGGGGGGTTGAGGGCCAAAGCGAACCCCTCACGCATCCCGGCGAACTGGGCATTGAGCCGCTTGAGGGTGTCGAAGGTGAGCAGGTCCGGCGTTTTCCGCTCCTCGAAGGGCTTGAACAGCCCGAAAACGATGGAGCTGTTATTGGAGAACTGGCTGTCGATCAGGCTGTAGCCATCCACCGTGCCCACGTCCTGCACGGCCGGGTCCGCGCGGATGATCTTCTCCAGCTTCCTGGTGAATTCGGCGGTCACCTCCAGGCTCGCCGTGTCCGGCACCTGCACCACCACGAAGAAATATCCCTGATCTTCGTCCGGCACGAAGCTCGAGGGGATGATCTTGAACATGAACAGGATGCCCGCGATGATTGCGCCGAAGACCGCCAGGGAGACGGGCCAGGCCTGGATCACGCGGCTCACCAGGCCGATGTAGCCCTGCCGCAGCCACTCGAAGCCGTTTTCGAACGCCTGGAAAAAGCGGTTCTTTTTACCGTGATGGGCCTTGATGATGATGGCGGCCAGTGCCGGCGACAGCGTGAGCGCCATGATCCCGGAGATCACCATAGAAATGGAAATGGTGATGGCGAACTGCTTGTACAGGGTGCCGGTGACACCACCCAGGAAGGCGACAGGAAGGAAAACCGCCACCAGCACCATCACGATGGAAATCAGTGCCCCCGCGATCTCCGCCATGGCCCGCTTCGCGGCTTCGAGCGCCGAAAGCTTGTGCTGGGTCATGTTGGCCTCGACGTTTTCCACCACCACGAT
>DKBC01000043.1:5539-5794 GCA_002451065.1 Betaproteobacteria bacterium UBA6910 | reverse complement strand
GTGCTGGGGATTCTTCGTGTGCGGATTCCAGGTGGTGTTCATCGCCGCCCACCTGCCCGCGTACCTGGCCGACCTGAAGATGGGCCCCGAAGCGGGCATGATGTCCCTCGCCCTCATCGGGCTGTTCAACATCTTCGGCACCTACGGCGCCGGCTGGCTGGGCGGGCGCTACACGATGAAGTATCTGCTGTCGGGCATCTACGTGCTGCGTGCCATTGCCATCATCGCCTTCCTGGCGGCGCCGGCGACGCCCTA
>DKBC01000043.1:0-5453 GCA_002451065.1 Betaproteobacteria bacterium UBA6910 | reverse complement strand
ACCGGCTCCTACCAGGCGGTGTGGATCCTCTCCATCGGCCTCTCCGCGGTGGCGGCGCTCCTCAACTGGCCCATCGACGACCGCCCCGTGGCGCGGCTGCGGGCGGCGGCCGCATGAGCGACACGACGCGCGAATCGCCCAGGACTCACGCGGTCCCGCCCGGGGTCGTCGGCCTGCTGGCGACGATAGGCGCCCTCGCTCTGGCCGCCGTGACCGCCGCCGCGTTTCTCGCCTACCTGCGCCCCGAGTTCGTGATGGACTGGGGGAACCGCTTACTGCTCTGCTACTAGGCGCGAAGACCCCCGCGTCAGGCGCCTTCGAAGAAGCACGTCGGCAGGGCGCTTGCCATGTCATGCAGGTCAAGCCTTGAGCGCCGCAGCAATTGGGAAATGGAACCGGCCCGCCATGGCGGACAAAGCAACGGACGTTTGCCGCATAATGACAGCTACGGGACCATCCACCGGAGCGCAAGATGAAGTACTACAGTTTCGAGATCGTGATTGAGAAGGAAGCCGAGGATGAGGGCTATTACGCCTACTCTCCCACCCTTCCCGGCTGCTTCAGCAACGGAAAGACCATCGAGGAAGCCAAGCGCAACATGCGCGAGGCAGTATCCCAGCATCTGGAAACCCTGCTTGCCCATGGCCAGCCCATTCCCCAGAATGAAAAACTCGTCCATGTCGAGGAGCTGACGGTCGGGGTGCCTGCATGACGCGGATGCCGCAGGTGACGGCCCGCGAACTCGTACGTTTTCTAAAATCCCAGGGCTTTGTCGAGGACCGCCAGTCCGGAAGCCATCTCACCCTTTGGGCACGACGCGCGCAAGGTCGCCGTTACCATCCCCATGCATGGCGGTGATGTCGGGCGCGGCCTAGCCGTGCGCATTCTGAAGGACGCCGGGTTCGATGTCGAAGACTACCTGCGGCTGCGATGAGCGTCCCGATGCCACCGGCTCGTACGAGGCGGTCTGGATCCTCTCCATCGGCCTCTCCGCGGTGGCGGCGCTCCTCAACTGGCCCATCGACGACCGCCCCGTGGCGCGGCTGCGGGCGGCCACCGCATGACCCCGCCGCGCTGGGTGGTGCGCGCACTCGCCACGCTCGGCGCCATCACCCTGCTCGCCCTCACCGCCGCCGCCTTCCTCGCCTACCTGCGCCCCGAAGCGGTGATGGATTTTGCCAACCGCTTTTATCTCTGCTACTGACCGCTGCCCGGCGGCGGCGTAATGACCCGGTACTTTCGCCGCAGCGTTTGCCGTAGCGACGGCGTTACTAGTCACGATCTCCAGCAGAGCGGATTTTCAGCGCAAGTGGCAAGCGAACCGAATTGCGGCGGCTAAACTTGAGCGTGTCGGCTATGAACTGCTGGAAAAAACGGGGGGAACGCGCGCTCCTATCTTTTTACGGTCGGCCAGACAATGCTCTGGCGGCGAATGGCAATCGTTGGCGGTACCGAGGATCGAGACAGGCCCCCTGAGGCGGTAAAAGGTCCATTGCCGGGCAACTAAAGCGATTCCGAGGTTGCTTCAGTTTGTCGCGGTCACTTCGCTTCGACGATCTCTCCGGTTTCCGTGGAGTGAAATACGCATCCGGATTTCACGGAGGAGAGCACTTCCGCGGCGATCCGATGGCCTGTCTTGGCCAGGAAGCGTTCGATCTCTGCCCGGGCCCTATCGGGATCGGCGAACCATTCCTCATGGTCCAGAAACGATGTCAGACCGCATTGAGTCGTGACCTCCCTAGGCAGCTTCTGGCTCTCCGCGCCCACCGGAGTCGAGGTGGACCCGAACGCGTTCTCACCATCCGCGCCCATGACGCGCCACTTGACCATGATGCTGTAATGCTGGCTTTTGACGGGACATGTCATGTGGACGTCCACGCTATTTATCTCAACCACCGCGTCGGGCGCGACGTCCGAGGAGGTGGCCGACGGCGCACGCTCGCAGCCCTCGCGGGGTGCGTTCAGATCTGCTTCCAGGGCCTGTTTCAGTTGTCCCGAATAGGCCAGCCGGAAGATCCGTTCGAAATCCGCCTCCGCAGTCGGGTGACTCTGGCCCGCCGCCGCGCACTCGGCGCCCTGCACGGCTCCCCACACGGCGCCTAGAGGGGCCGTTACAATTATTGCGGGCCATGCCACTGGGGGCAGCACGAGGGGCGCAACCGCGCCCGCACCCGCTCCCGCTAATGCTCCGCGTGCGGCGCCCTCAGCCGGGCCGCCCGGCGTTTCGTAAAAAGGCGGTGGATGGAAGACGGGGGCTTCGAACGTCTCCTGCACCGCGATATCGCAGACTTCCTTCCGGTCTTCCAGGGGCAGCAGGGCCGGCTTGTCGCAGGCGGAAAGGATGCTAGTCGCGAGCAGCGCCGCCGCGATCCTGCGTAACGTCGGCTCCTGCATAAGACCTCCCGCGTGGATGGGCTGCGGTAAAACCGGCGGGAGGCGATTGCGCTTCACCGCCTCAATTCATTTATAGCAATCACGGCCATGAGCCGAGCTTCAGGCCACGCAAAGTTTTTCTTATGGAGCGGCCAAGTCCACTTAGCGGGCATTTGCCTGGTTCTGAAGGAATGGCAACCGCTCTTTTTCTCAGCGCGAACTTGGCCAGGGCAACCACGGGTCCCGGTCGGCGGCCTTCGACGTTGACCATACCTGCCCATGGCCTATGAACAAATTGAGGGCAGGCATCGGGCGCCACCGGGCGCATGCCCCAGCAGGAGCGCAAATTGACGAGAAGGCATGTCAACGGCGACGGAGCGCAGACCAGCCGGACGAACCGCGGGCAGAGGGGCGGTTGGCGTCCCGCGGCGCGGCGAGCAGTTGTGATCGCGCTTTGCGCCGTGCTTCCTCTGTTCCAGATCGGCTGCGCATCGAAAGAGGTCCAGCAGCGCCTGTTCGACAACGCGGGCGACGAGTCCTACCTGCGTCAGACCGCTCGGGCGCCCCGGGGCACCATTGGGGTGGTCACCGCCCGGTTCGTCCCGGATGCCGACTTTCCGGGTCTGCGGACCGGCTCCGGATTGACCCCGGGCGGCGGCGCTGCCGCAGGCGCGGCGGGAGGCGCGGCCCTCTGGGGGATAGTTCTCGTGGCGACCGGCTGCCTCAATCCCTTCGCGGGCGCCACCTGTCCCGCGGTGCTTCCCTTCGCGGCGGGGGGTGCCGCGGTGGGCGCAGCGGCAGGGGCGGGAGAGCGGGGCGCGCAGACGCCGATGACCGCTGCGGACGCTTCGGCAGCGGTGACGGCGGCGTTCGAGGCGCTGGACCTGCAGCAGCACGTGGTGGACCGCGCAATGGCATACGCCCAGAGGATGACCCGCCAAACCCTGGTTGCCGCGCCCGCCGAGGGTCCCGCGCGCCTGGATCAGAATCCGGGCTATTCGGCATTGCGGAAGGAAGGGATCGATACCGTGCTGGAAATCAGCGTGCTGAAGGTCGGCATGTTCGGGGCGGGGCAATTGAAATCTCCCGGCGGGCTTGCGGGCCCCGCATACACACTGGTTATGATCGCTAGGGGCCGCCTCCTTCGAGTCTCCGATGCGGCCGTGTTGCACGATCGCCGGTACGCATTCATCAGCGTGCCGCTCACGACCGAGACCTGGGCCGAGAACAATGCCGAGGCCCTTCGACGAAACCTGAACGCAGGCCTGCAGGATCTCGTGGAGCAGATCGTGGATCGGCTGTTCCTGGCCTATGACCCGCCCGGGTTCCCCGAGCTCTTGTGGGGGAAGGATGCCTGTGTCGCCGCCCCGCTCTCTCCCGTGTACCCGGCCAGAAGTTGGGCCATGTGCGCGGGTTGCTCTGCCTTTGCGGGCTGGCAGTTCGCCGAGGTGGATTCCCTGCAGCCCACGCTGCGGTGGCAGGCGTTCCCGACGTCCAAGATCCTGGACGCGGACCAGGGCGGGGAGCTGCAGGGACTCGCGGACGTGAGTTACGATTTCAGGGTCTACGATGCCATCGAATTCTTTGCTTCCCCCGAGGCCCAGGGCTGGCGTCCCGGCGATCTGGCACACAGCGGAACAGTCGAGGTTCCCCAGTACACGCCGGAATCGCCATTGAAAGCGTGCAGCAATTATTACCTGACCTTCCGCACGCGCTTCACGCTGAACGGCCTGCCGCGGGTCACGCAATGGGCGGGCCTCCATGAGCCGACATACCAATGCCTGATTTCCGGCGAGACCTGGTTCAAGCCGTCGGCAAACTACTTCCCCTTCCGGACCCCTTGCCCTGAGACGAGCGATTAGCGTCAATGGGCTCCGGGTGCCCGGGATCTGCGCCGCACCCAGGCCCGCACACGGTTCCTGTCCAGCGATTCTCCACCCGCGCTGTCAGCTTGATGCCCAATCGGCGCGGCCTGCGCCCCGAAGCGGTGATGGATTTCGCCAACCGCTTCTATCTCTGCTACTGACCGCTGCCCGGTGGCTGCATAACGACCCGGTTCCTTCGCCGCAGCGCCCTGCGCGAGCCGGGGCGCGGGCGGGCGGGTGCCGCGCCCCCGCCTCGGGGTCACAGTCGCCCGGCGTCACCTGCCGGATTTGCCGTAAGGGCAGCTTTGGCCCGGGAAGGAACAGGCTCGCGGGAGCATCTTGTCGCACCGGGCGAGCGTTTCGGCGCTTGCGACTTGACAGTGGAATAGCCAGGCGGCTTGCGCAGCCGGGTTGAAGTTCCTATCATCTTTTCCTCAGCGGCGACCTTGATAAGGCCGAACTGCTGACGGTTGCCAACACTGTTTATCGCGCTTGATCCCTGACACCGATCCACGGCCGGATTGGTTTATTCTACGAAGGAGGCTCCGTGATCAGATCCACGACCATCGCTGCAGCGGTTTTTTGCGCTGCCTTCATTCCCGCCCACGCCGGGAAAAGCGTGGAGTCCGCACCGAACGGCATCAATATTCCCCAGGGCTACAAAGACTGGAGGGCCATTGCGCCGTCCCACCGCACCGACAACAACACCCTGCGGTTGATCCTGGGCAACGACGTGGCGATCAAGGCGGCGCGGGAAGGAAAGACCAATCCCTGGCCGGACGGGACGATTCTCGCCAAGTTGGTGTGGAAGGACCGCCAGGACGAAAACTGGGCGGCGGCGACGGTTCCGGGCGCCTTCGTCCACGCCGAGTTCATGATCAAGGACGGGACGAAGTACCAGACGACGGGCGGTTGGGGATTCGCGCGATGGCTGGGAGCGGAGCAGAAGCCCTACGGCAAGGACGCGGACTTCGTTCAGGAATGCTTCGGTTGCCATACGCCGGTGAAGACCCGGGATTACGTGTTTACGACACCCGTCATCCTCCCCTGACGGCCTCCCAATTCGACCGCAAGGTCTATGAGGCTGATCCTTTGTAATGCCCCAGGTGCAACAGGCCGATGCGGGTCATTGCTTTGATTGAGGATCCGGGCGTCATCCAGCGCATCCTCGAGTACCTCGGATTGCGGACCCCGCTCGCCACCGAGCGCAGTCCG
>DKBC01000238.1 GCA_002451065.1 Betaproteobacteria bacterium UBA6910 | reverse complement strand
GAATTCCAGGTGGTGGTGGACATGCCGGTGGGCACGCCCCTCGAGCGCACGGCGGCCGTGCTGCGGGACATGGGCGCTCATCTCGCCAACGTGCCCGAGGTGACGGATTACCAGGCTTATGTGGGAACCGCGGCGCCCATCAATTTTAATGGCCTGGTGCGCCAGTACTACCTGCGCGCCGGATCTGAACAGGGCGATCTCCAAGTCAATCTCCAGGACAAGCACCGGCGCGACCGCAGGAGCCACGAGATCGCCGGGGCGGTGAGGCCGGCGCTGGCCGAGATAGCGAAGCGCCACGGCGCCAAGGTCAAGGTGGTGGAGGTCCCTCCCGGGCCGCCGGTGATGGCGCCCATCGTGGCGGAAATCTATGGCCCGGAGTATGCGGGTCAGGCCGCGGTGGCGAAGAAGGTGCGTGCCGCGTTCGAGGAGACGCCCGATATCGTGGACATGGATGACAGCGTGGAGGAAGACGCCACCAAGTACACCCTCAAGGTGCTGCAGGGCAAAGCGGCACTGCGCGGCGTCGCCCAAAAGGACATCGTGGAGACCATGGGACTGGGCCTGGCCGGGCAGGATGTGACGCCGATCCACAGCGGGGCTGCCAAGTACGAGATTCCGGTGCGGGTCACGCTGCCGCCGGAGCGGCAGGGGGGGCTGGAAGACCTGCTCAAGCTTAACGTGCGCGCCCGCGACGGGGGCCTGGTGCCACTTTCGGAGCTCGTGACTGTGCTGCCCCTGGAGCGGGAGAAGACCATTTACCACAAGGACCTGCTGCCGGTGGTGTTCGTGGTCGGGGACATGGCGGGTGAGCTCGACAGCCCCCTCTACGGAATGTTCGACATCAGCGGACGCGTGCGGGGGATGAAGCTGCAGGAAGGGGGCAGCCTCGGCGAGTATTTCATCCGCCAGCCCGGGGACCCCTATCGCGCGTATGCCTTGAAGTGGGACGGGGAGTGGCAGGTGACCTACGAGACTTTTCGCGATATGGGCATCGCCTACGCGGTGGGACTGGTGCTGATCTACCTGCTGGTGGTGGCGCAGTTCGGATCCTACCTCACGCCCCTCATCATTATGGCGCCGATCCCCCTGACCGTGATCGGCGTGATGCCGGGCCACTCCCTGCTAGGCGCCCAGTTCACGGCCACTTCCATGATCGGCATGATCGCCCTGGCGGGGATAATCGTGCGCAACTCCATCCTGCTGGTGGACTTCGTCAACCTGCAGGTGGCGGAGGGCAAGGGTTTCCAGGAGGCCGTCATCGACTCGGCCGCGGTCAGGGCCAAGCCCATCGCGCTCACCGCGCTGGCCGCCATGCTCGGCGCCTTCTTCATCCTCGACGACCCCATTTTCAACGGCCTCGCCATATCCCTGATCTTCGGCATCCTGGTTTCCACGGTGTTGACCCTGGTGGTGATTCCGGTGCTTTACTACGCGGTCTCGTGGCGCCGAGCGCAAGCGGACATCCCTGGGGATTGAACGAGGGCGGGACAACGGACCGGCGCTGAAACCGGCCCAAGGTCTTGACGGCCCAGCCTAAAATTAATATATTAGCGTAATCTAATGTTGTCGCATTGGAGCAATGTTCATGACCACCGACCGCATCATCCGCATCATGGCGGGCCTTTTCATCCTGCTGTCCTTGGCACTGGGCGTCGACGCCAGCCCCTTGTTCCATAGCTCCTACTGGCTGTGGTTCACTGCCTTCGTCGGCTTTAATCTGTTCCAGAGCGGCTTCACGCGCTTCTGCCCGCCGGAGATCCTGCTGCGAAGACTCGGCGTCAAGGACGCCTCTTGCATGGTCGCCGCCCGGGCCTGATTCCACGGCGCGTCCGGCTGAGCAGGGCTGCCCCCTCTGCTAGAATGGGCGCGCTTTTTCCTGGAGCGCGATATGGACATCCAGTTCGTGATGAACAATATCTGGCTGATCCTGCTTGCCGTGGTAAGCGGGACCATGCTCGTGTGGCCCTTGATCCGGGGCAGGATCGCCGGCGTCCCCGAGGTCGACACCGTGGAGGCAGTCAACCTGATCAACCACCAGGAGGCGCTGCTGCTGGACGTGCGGGAGGACAGCGAATACGAGTCCGGCCACATTCCCAATTCCAAGCACATTCCCGCCGGCCGCATCGGCGAACGGGTGCGCGAGCTGGAGAAATACAAGAACAGGCCGGTGCTGGTCTTGTGCCGCAGCGGCAACCGCTCCACGGCGGCCTGCAGCATGCTCAAGAAGCAGGGGTTCGGCGACGTTCGCAGCTTGCGGGGTGGAATCGAAGCCTGGCAGCAGGCCAGCTTGCCGGTGAAGAGAAAGAAATAATGGCGAAAGTGATCATGTACGCGACGGCGATGTGTCCTTACTGTGTGCGTGCGGAAAGGTTGCTCCAGTCCAAAGGCATCACCGACATCGAGAAGGTCCGAGTAGACCTGGATCCCGTGCGACGCAAGGAAATGATGGAAAGGACCGGGCGCCGCACCGTTCCCCAGATCTGGATCGGGGATCGCCACGTGGGCGGCTTCGACGATCTCGCGGAACTGGATCACGAAGGCGAGCTCGATCGCCTCTTGACCCAAGCGACGGGCTGAGAGATCGCGGTGCGAGTGGTTTGCGGCGTATGCGGCGCGGTCAACCGTGTGCCCGAGGCCCGGGCCTCTGAGGATCCGAAGTGCGGAAAGTGTTCCCGTTCCCTGTTGCCAGGGAAGCCCGTGGAGCTGAATGAATCCAATTTCGATGGATTCGTGTCTGGCGGCGATCTCCCCGTGATGGTGGATTTCTGGGCGGAATGGTGCGCGCCCTGCCGGGTGGTGGCTCCCGTGATCGAGCAGGTCGCGGGGGAGATGAGCACCACGCTCCTGATCGGCAAAGTGGATACCGACCACCATCAGCGATTGGCGGGGCGCTTCGGTATTCGCGGCATTCCCACCCTGATCGTGTTCAAGGGCGGGGTTGAGGTCGACCGGGTGAGCGGCGCCATGGACCTGGGGTCATTGCGGCGCTGGGTTTCCCGCCACGCCGCCCCGGCCTGATGGGGTAGAATCCGCCCTTTGACCAGGGATTCCGTCATGGCCGAAGAGCAACCGCAAACGCCCCAGCAACCCCCCCCCCAGAACCAGCCGAGCTTCAGCATCGAGAAGGTCTACCTTAAGGATCTGTCCCTGGAGATTCCTCACGCGCCCGCCATCTTCACCGAGCGCAACACGCCGCAGGTGGAGATCCAGATGCACACCCAGGCCAGCGCAGTGGGCGAAGGATTGTTCGAGTCGGTGCTCACCGCCACCGTGACCGCCAAGATCCAGGACAAGGTGGTGTTCCTCGTGGAGGCGGCCCAGGCCGGAGTGTTCCAGATTCGCAACGTGCCCCAGCAGGACCTGGAGCCTATCCTGCACGTCACTTGTCCGAACATCCTGCTGCCGTTCACCCGCGAGGCCATCGCGTCCCTGGTAACACGGGCGGGTTTCCCGCCGGTGGTGCTCTCGCCCCTCAATTTCGAGGCGCTCTACCTGAAACAGCGGGAGCAGGCGGCGGCCCAGGCCCAGACTGCGGCTCCCGCGGCCGGGGAAGCCAAGCCCACCACTCATTGAGATGGCGGCCCGGAAGCCGACCCTCTCCTTGCTGCGGGTTGCGCTGGTCGCAGCGCTGCTTTCCGCGGTGCCAGCCCTTGCCCTGGAGTACCGGTCCATCAGCGAGGATGCGGTGGTGCTCTACGACGCCCCGTCATTGAAATCGAACCGCCTGTTCGTGGTCGGGCGCCATTTGCCGGTGGAGGTGGTGGTGACCCTCGAAGCGTGGGCCAAGGTGCGGGACAGCTCGGGTGACTTGACGTGGGTGGAGAAGAAATTCCTGAGCGAGCAGCGCTACGTCATCGTGACCGCGCCCACCGCCCAGGTCCGGGCGTCTCCGGACCCCTCTTCGAAGCTGCTGTTCGAAGCCGATCGTGACGTGGTGCTCGAATTCGTGGAGTCTCTCACCGGCTGGGTCCGGGTCCGGCACCCCGATGGCATCAACGGCTTTGTCAGGGCTTCTGAGGTCTGGGGGCGATGAGCCTGAACCTGGCGGTGGTCGGCGCTGGCGCCTGGGGCACCGCCCTGGCGCTGCATTTCGGCCGTCGCCATCGCGTGACCCTTTGGGTCTGGGATCCTCTGCAACTGGAGTCCATGACCCGGACCCGCTGCAACGAGCAGTTCCTGCCGGGCCTCAAGCTTCCGGAACCGGTGCGGCTAGAGGGCAATCTGACCCGCGCCCTGGAGCGCGCCGACCTGGCGCTGGTGG
Source organism: Betaproteobacteria bacterium UBA6910 (assembly GCA_002451065.1). GTDB lineage: Bacteria > Pseudomonadota > Gammaproteobacteria > Burkholderiales > UBA6910 > UBA6910. The sequence goes on along the minus strand of DKBC01000238.1, from coordinate 7,306 downwards.
CGGTGCCCGTGGCCGCGCTGCGCGAGACGCTCCAAAGCTATGCCGCCACCGCCAGCCGTACTCCCTATTTGTGGGCCTGCAAGGGATTCGAGCAGGGCTCGGCCAAGTTTCCTCACCAGGTGGCGCGGGAGGAGGTCAGCGCCTCCATCCCCTGCGGCGCATTTTCCGGGCCCAGTTTCGCCCTGGAGGTGGCCAAGGGACTGCCCACCGCCGTCACCTTGGCTTCCACCGACGAGGCCTTCGCGACGTCCACGGCGCGGGAGCTCCACGACCAGCACCTGCGGGTGTATTCGAGCGGTGACGTGGTGGGCGTGGAAGTGGGTGGAGCCGTGAAAAACGTCATCGCCATCGCCGCAGGCATCGCAGACGGCATGGGCTTCGGGCACAACGCGCGGGCGGCGCTGGTGACCCGCGGCCTGGCGGAAATCAGCCGCCTGGGTCTCAGGCTCGGCGGGCGCATGGAGACCTTCATGGGACTCGCCGGCGTGGGCGACCTGATTCTTACCTGCACCGGCGACCTGTCCCGCAACCGCCGTGTCGGCCTCATGCTGGCATCGGGCAAGGCTTTGCCCACCATCCTCGCAGAATTGGGCCAGGTGGCGGAGGGTGTCCACACCGCGCGGGAAGTGCGGCGCCTCGCCCGCACCCTGGGGGTGGAAATGCCGATCACCGAGGCCGTGTGCCAGATCCTGTTCGAGGGGGTTTCCGCCCGGACCGCCGTGGAAGGCCTGCTCCACCGGGAACCCAAGGCCGAAAACTACCGTTAAGCGTCAGGCTGCTCCGGTCATTGCCGCGAGAATGTTGGAGGGTCGGCGAAAGAGCTCTCGGCACCTGACGGAATTCTCACATGGCGGCTCCCGGGAATCCCAGCTGGCGCCATACCTCGTACACCATCACCGCGGCCGCATTGGCCAGGTTGAGACTGCGGCTTCCCTCGGCCATGGGAATCCTGACCCTCCGGTCGGCACCGAACTCCGCCAAAAGCTCCTCCGGCAGCCCGCGGCTTTCCGGCCCGAACACGAAACCATCACCGCTCTGGTAGCTCAGGGTGTCATAGCGGCGCCTGCCCCGGGTCGTGACCGCGAACAGGCGGTGCTCCGCGAGGGCCTCGCGGCACGCGGCCCAGGTTCGGTGCACCGTCAACCGTGTGAGTTCCCCGTAGTCCATGCCGGCGCGCCGCAGCCGCCGGTCGTCGAGCCGGAATCCCAGGGGTGCGACCAAATGCACTCCGGCCCCGGTGTTGGCGCAGAGACGAATGATGTTCCCCGCATTGGGCGGGATTTCCGGTTCATAGAGGACGATGAGGCAAGGCATGGGGTGCGGCCGTCAATGTGTTTTGGATTTTATGTGCGAAACATCACCCGCGAATGATGACAGAACCCGACAAATCTTAACGCTGGGCGTCAATACCAAAGCGTTTTCGACGGAAAATTGACAGCCACCACGGCACGAAATGCCTCCCTGATGTGCCGATCATCACAAAGCCATCCAATGCGAACCTCCCTAATTGGCAGACTTCACAAAAATTAACGCGGCTGACTGCTGGCACGCAAACTGCTGTAACTCGGGCAAGAGATCAAGAATCTCGATCAACCAACCAACCAAAGGAGTTACACGATGAAACGCATCACCAAACTTGGACTGACCGCGGTGGCGAGCGCGATGCTGGCGATTTCGGGTTCCGCCCTGGCTGTGGATCTCACCAAGAATGTCACGGCAAAAGTGAAGGTTCAGGGTTCCTGCGTGTTCGACAAGCACTCGACCTCTAGCACCGAACTCAATTTCGGTACCGTGGATACCACCACCGTTGCGGTGGACCCCACGGCGACGGCGACGGTGTTCTACAACTGCAGCAAGAATATTGCCTACTCGGTGACGGTCGCCGGAGGCAACGATTCCGGCGGCAACTCGTTCCTGAAGGATGCCGGCGGCACCAACAGCATTCAGTACTCCCGGACGGTGACCGGAGCGGGCGCGGGCCAGACCGGTGCGGGAATCGGCGCGCCCCAGGAGAAGCAAGTGAAGATCGACGGCTCCATCGCGGTGGCCAACCTGGTGGACGCGGCGTCCACCGGAGCGGGGCTGGACTACACCGACGTCATTACGGTGACGGTGACCTACTGACCGAGGCTTTCCAGGAAGGGCGACGCAGAAGCGCTCAAAGACATAATAAGAAGAAAGCTGGGCGGCGCAAGCCGCCCTTCTTTTTCTAGTGCGCGGAAATGCAAAGGGCTCCCGGATGGCTCGTGCTAACATCACGGCCCAGACGGGGGGATCCGATTTCGGCTGAAGGAAAGAACAGGGGCATGAAGCATGTGACGACATGGGCGAGATGGCTGTGGATGGCCGGACTCTGGGCGGGTGCGACGGTCGTTCATGCCCAGGTGGGAGGGTTTTACATCACACCGACCAGGCTCGATTTCGACGCCCGGGCCCGCACCGGGGTCCTGACCCTCGCCAACGACGGCAAGGCTCCTTTGAATTTCCAGGTGCGGCTGGTGCGCTGGACCCAGGATGCCGACGGGAAGGATGTCACGGAAGACAGCGGTGACCTCATCTTCTTCCCGCGGGTGACCACGGTGGAGGCGGAGAGCAAGCGCATCCTGCGGGTAGGCCTGCGGGGGACGACCCTTGAGGAGAAGGAAAAGACCTACCGCCTCATCGTTGAAGAGCTTCCGCCGGCGACCGACAAGGCGGTGCCGAAGCTCGAGATCCAGATGCGCTTCCAGTTTTCGATACCGCTGTTTGTTGCCCCGGCGAAGCCGCAGCCGGCGGCGGAACTCGAAGACGTCTCGGTGTCCAAGGGCGCGTTGCGGTTCCGGGTTAGAAACATCGGCAACGAGACGCTGCTCTTGTCCAGGATGCTGGCCATCGCTGGAGAGAAAATCCTCCAGGACGGCTCCGGCTGGTATTTGATGCCTGGAGTGTCCCGGGAATACGCATTGCAGATTCCCGAAGAGGCTTGCCGAACCCTGGGTGCCGCGGATCTTGAGGTGATCACCGACAAGCTCGTCCTCAAGCGCAAGGTGGAAGTGGCACCCGCCGCGTGCAATTAGCGTCCCGAGGGCCGTGGGGAAGCGTTCCTCTCAGAGCCGGCTGGACCGCAGCCCGGGACGCATAGGGAGGCATGCAACACGGGCCACAGTGGTTGCCGCAGCGACCTTGGCCGCTCTCGCCAGCGCCAACGGCGCCTCGTCCCATGAGGCAGGGCCGTTCGAGGAAAGCCGCGCCACCCTCCGGCCGCATGCCGAGCGTGCGCTGCAACCTCCCGGGCCCGAGGCCTCAGCAAGCGGCGCTTCCCCGGCCAGGGAATCTGCACGGAGGCTGCGCCTGGCACAGATGCCGGAAGCGGCCTTGCGGCCCCCGGAAGGCGGGGAGGCGGCCGTCGAAAAGCGCACGGAGATGATCGTCCTTCTCGTGCTCAACGGCGTGAAACGGGGCGAGTTCCCTGCATTGGCGTTGCCGGACGGCGATTTCCTGCTGCCGCGCGGGGACCTGGACGCTCTGGGGGTAAAAACGGGGAAAGCCCGCCGGGAGAACATCGAAGGCGAGGAATGGATCTCGTTGCGCTCGTTGGCGGAGGAGGTCCGGCTGGATGCGGCCAAGCTTGAACTCCTGGTTACCGTGGCGCCGGGCCTGCTGCCGGAAGAAAGCTTCAGCTTCCGGCCCCCGGAGCAGGAACGGGACGTGCTCATCCCGGAGGAGAACAGCGGTTTTCTCAACTACCGCTTTGACGTGACCAAACGGGAGGGAGCCGGTGACCTGCTGTATTCGGCCGCCACCGAATTCGGGGTACGGCTCGGGGACTGGGTGTTTCAGAACCAGCATCTGTATCGCGGCATCGGCTCCACCGGGAAGGGAACGCGACTTAACACCCAACTGGTCCGCGACAGCCGGGAAACAGCCCAGCGCCTGATTGTGGGCGACTCCCTGACATTTTCCGGGGAGCTGGGGTCCTTGGTTAACTTCGGGGGAATCAGCTTATCCAAGGAGTACCGGATCACGCCCTATTTCATCAAATACCCGACGTTCTCGTTCAGCGGCGTGGCGGCGCTGCCATCCGAAGTCGAGGTGAGCATCGGGGGCATACCCACCGTCAGAAAAGCGGTAGCCCCCGGCGAGTTCCAGCTGCAGGACATCACTTATGCGGGCGGGGTTCGGGACGTGGACATCGTGGTCAAGGATGCGTTCGGGCGCGAGTCGCGGCTGAGCCAGCCGTATTATTTCACCGACGCCGTGCTGGCCGAAGGCCTGCACCAATACAGCTACAGCCTGGGAATCCGGCGCCGGGACTTCGGCCTGACGAGCAACGATTACAGCGGAGCCGTGGGTTCCGCCTACCATGTCTATGGTTGGAGCGATCAGTTCAACGCCGGATTTCGCGGCGAGGCGGACGATGACGGGTTCAACCTGGGGCCTCTCGCGACCTATCGCAGCAACCGCTACGGGCTGATCTCGGCGGGAGCTTCCGCAAGCCGCCAGCGCCGACTGGGAGAGGGCTACGCCGGGTTCGTCAACTATTCCTTCCAGACCCTGCGCTGGAGCATTCAGGGCTTTCTGCGCGGATTCTCCCGGGACTACTACACTCCTGCCGACCAAACCCTGGTGGACGGGGTCCCGAATTTCCGGCCGCGGCTCGATGCGTTTCTCGGGGGCGACCTGGGGGTGCCCCGCTGGGGCAGTTTCGGCGTCGGGGTGGGGAGGATCGAGCGCTTTGACGCGCCCGCCGAGGATCGCTACGTGGCCCGGTATTCCAATCTGCTGTTCGATCGGGTCAACGTCTTCATGACCGCGGTTCGCCGCCAGGGTCCGGTGAGCGAAACGGAAGTGTTCGTGGGCCTGCTCTACCTTCTTGATCCGATCCATACCGCTTCCCTCAATTTTCAGAGCGCCGGGAGCGACCGCCATTCCGCCCGCGCCCAATTCCAGCGCACCCTCCCCGTCGGGCAGGGGTACGGCTACACGCTGGCCTACGACACCATCCGCGCCGATTCCGCGGATACCGATATCGCTTCGATATTCGCCCAGGCCAACACCCGCTACGCGGAGTTTTCGGTGGCGGCGCAGCGCAATGTCAGCGGCGGGTCGGGCAGTGGCAGCTATACCGCCGCGGTCGCGGGCGGGCTGGCTTACGCCGGCGGCTATGTCTTCGCCTCCCGTCCCATCGCGGACAGCTTCAGCGTGGTGCGCATTACGCCTCCGGTCGAGGACGTGCGCGTCTATAGCAACAACACCTTTATCGGCACCACCAACGGCGGCGGGGTGGCGTTCGTGCCCAGCCTCACGTCCTATGTCAACAGCCAGATATCGATCAACGACAAGGACATTCCCCTCGATTACGAAATCGGCTCCGTGCTGCAGAAGGTGTCGCCTTCGTTCCGCAGCGGCGCGCTGCTGGATTTCAAGGTGCGCCGCATCCAGGGCCTGGCGGGCTCGCTGTGGTCGGTGACGGCCCAAGGGCGCAGGCCCATCGAGTTTCGCGTGATTGGCCTGGTGGCCAAGGGCGTGAGGCAGGAGTTTTTCACCGGAACCGGCGGCGAGTTCTATCTGGAAAATCTCGAGCCCGGAACCTATGAGGCAAGCGCGAGAGTTCCGGGTAAAATCTGCCGATTCCAGATAACGGTTCCGGATAGTGACCAGACCATTGTCGAGTTGGGCGAGATCGTTGCCTGTGACCTGCTTGAGTAGGACCGCCCTGGCGGCGGCGCTGGCGCTGTCCGCCAACGGCGCCGGTGCCGAGCTGCTGTGCGTGGCCCAGGGCGGGGACATCGATTTCGGGGTCTACAGCGTCATGGACCAGGCGCCGCGCATCGTGTCCACCAATATCACCGTGATCTGCCGCAGCGTGGGCCGGCGCTCCCAGAGCGTGGTGCGGATGGCCATGGGCCCAAGTTCCCACACCAACGTCGTAAACATCCGTCGCATGCGCTCTCATCTCGGGCGCTCGACCCTGGATTACAACATCTACGTCGATCCCGCGCTTACCGTGGTCTGGGGCGAGTCTCCCGGGATCAACACCGCGGCCCAGACTCTCGACCTTCCGGTCGGATCCACCACGGAGCTGACGTTTCCCCTTTACGCCCGCATTTATCCGCTGCAAGACGTGGAGCCGGGCAACTACACGGATGTCATACGGGTCACCGTGAGCTTCTGATTCTCGGCGGCATTGAGCTCGACCCGCCCCGCGGCCCTGGCGGCGCCCGGGGAGCCTGTCGGGCAGATGTTCTTGTCAAGTATGCCGAAAAGGTATACTTTTTGTTTCAAACATATGGATGGTTTTTCTAAGGTGATCTGTCAATAAAATCGGACTCCAGGAAACCATGGCACGGCCGGAGAAATTGCGCATCGGGGAGTTGCTGGTGGGAGAGAAGGTCATCTCCCGGGAGCAGCTTCAAACCGTGCTCGAGCAACAGAAACGGACCGGGCGGCGCCTCGGCCGACTGTTGATCGAGAACGGCTTCTTGTCCGAGGACAAGCTTTCCGAAGCCCTGGCGCACCAGTTCGGGATGCCTTTCGTCAACCTTCGCCAGCGCACCATCCGTCCGGAGTTGGCGCGCAAGCTCACGGAAGGCCAGGCGCGGCGATTGCAGGCCATCGTACTGGAGGACCGCGGGAGCACCATGCTGGTGGGAATGGCGGACCCCACTGACCTTTTTGCCTTTGACGAACTGGGACGCCTGCTCAAGACCAAGATCGAAACCGCGGTGGTTACCGAGACCCAGCTGCTGGAAGTGGTCGACCGCGTGTTCCGGCGCACCGAGGAGATCTCCGGACTGGCCCGCGCCCTGGAGGCCGACCTCCGCGACATCAAGGTGGATTTCGCGGCGCCCGGCGTGGTGGTCGGGGCGGAGGACGCGCCGGTTGTCCGATTGATCCAGTCCCTGTTCGAGGACGCGATCCAGGCGTCGGCCTCGGACATCCATATCGAGCCCCAGGAAACGAAACTTAAGATCCGATTCCGCATCGACGGCGTGCTGCATGCTCAGGCGGAAACCGACGCAACAGTGGGTCCCGCGCTTGCCCAGCGCCTGAAGCTCATGTCCGGCCTCGACATCTCCGAAAAGCGCCTGCCCCAGGACGGACGGTTCAACGTGCGGGTGCGGGAAGAGCCGGTGGACGTGCGCATTTCGGCGATGCCGACCCAGCACGGGGAATCCATGGTGATGCGCCTGCTAACGCACCGCGGGGCGGCCATCAGCCTGGACCGGTTGGGCATGCCGCGGGACATGCTGGCCCGCTACCGGGAGATCATCGGTCGGATCAGCGGCATGGTGCTGGTCACGGGTCCCACCGGCAGCGGCAAGAC
>DKBC01000058.1 GCA_002451065.1 Betaproteobacteria bacterium UBA6910 | reverse complement strand
CGGTACACGCCGGCCCGGGCCCTCACCTCTTCGAGCGAGGGCATCCGGGTCGGGTCAGGCAGCGCAACACCCTTGGCGCGGGCGGGAACTTCGATCGCAAGATCCTTCAGCATTTGGGGGTTCCTTCTAAAAGGACTCCGGTCCGGACCTCTCGGATCCGGACCGAAGCAGCTCCTATCACAGGAGGACGTTCATCGTTGCGCCGGGCTGCCGGTCAATGGCCGCCGTGCCCGCCCTTGTGTTTCACGCTTTCCGGCCCGCCCCATGCCGCCATTTCCGGGTGCATCTTGCGGTGCAGGTCGCCCGTGTAGGCATAACGCATGGTTTCCTTGAACGCCTCGTAGTGCTTGTCCCAGGAACCCTGGGTGTCGCCGTACTTGTCGTCCGGCCCGGCCTTGGCGACCTTGACCACGGTGTCCATCCAACCCTGGGAGCCGCCGATGGGATCCGCAACCACCGGGATGATGATGTTGGGATGCACCCCCTTGTCATCCCACCATACGTTCTGGAGGTCCGGATCATCCTGGCCGCCGAATTGCGGCTTTTCCTTCAACTTCAGGGTCGCGAGGCGGCCGTACTCCCAGTGGCCGAATGCCGTCGGAATCGCCACCACCTTCGGATGGATGCCCTCGGTGACGTAGGCCTTGGTCACCAGGTAGCCGACCTTGCTCTCCACCCGCACCAGGTCACCGGTCTTCACGCCCAGCTTCTTCGCCGTCTGGGGGTTCATCCAAACCGGGTTTGCGTGGGCGATTTCTGCCAGCCATTTCACTGCGGCGGTCCGGGATTGTTTGTGGACGTTGAGCTTGAAGGTGGTCATGATCAGCTCATCCTCCTTCATGGTCTCGTGCCAGGGAATGCGCTTGAACGTCGGCATCGGGCTGAACCCGTAGTCGGCCCACTCGTCCACGCGCACGTTGATGAGCCGATCCCCGGTTGAGAAGCCGACGTAGTTCTTGCCGTTGCGGCGAATACCGATGGCGCCGCCGTTCTTCGTGATCAGGCCCCTGGCATCTACCACCGCGCCGGCCATGTCCGCGTCGGAAAGCTCCTTCTTGTGCAGCCCGTACTCGGCCTGGATCTCGCGTCCGGTCTTGTCGACGACTTTGCCGGTCTTGGGATCCAGCTTGCCGTAAATGGGCCACACGCCGTGCTTCTTGAGGAAATCCAGCCCTCCGGCTTCCTTCAACCCGGGCACGTTGTCGAAGTGCTTGCGCATGTAGTCCTCGCCGTCCTTGAAGTCCCAGTATTTCTTCATGCCGCGGCTGCCGTCCGGGTCCAGCTTCCAGATGATGTCCCGCAGCAGGACGCGGTTTTCCCGGGACTCGCCCAAGTAGGGATGCACCGGCTGACGGATGCCGAGCCAGGGCCACAGGGAGTTGGGCATGGACTCGGGCTCCCAGCGCTCGAGGTACGGGCAATCCGGCAGGATGATGTCGGCCAGCGCCGTTTCCTCGCCCATGTGAGAGCTCATGGAGACGAGGTACGGAATCAGCTTTTCGTCCTTGTAGAGCTTGCCCCACACCGCCATGGAACCGGGATTCGTATAAGGCGCGTTGTCCTGGTAGGTGAAGTAAACGTTGATCTTCTGCCGCCCGTCGGTGATGAAGAAGGGCGTCAGGTGGCTCACCTTGTGGGAGGCCAGTGGATACTCGGGCGGATGGGCCAATATGGAATCCTTAGCGGGCTTCCCGGGCTTTGGGTCGGGTTGCGGCCAACCCATCCCCCGCGGCAGGCAGTATCCGCCCCGGCGCTCTATATTGCCGGTCATGATCGGCAGCATCATGCACGACTTCTCGTTGTAGGAACCGTACAGGTGCTTGGCCGGCCCCCGGTAGGTGAACAGGGTCGCCGGCCTGGTGAGGGCGAATTCCCGGGCAATGCGCTCGATGGTTCCGGCCGGCACGCCGGAAATCTTCTCCGCCCACTCGGGGGTGAACTGCTTGTAGTGCTCCCTGAGCTCTTCCACCGTGACATTGGTCCAGGTGTTGATGAAGTCGGAATCCTGGAGATTGTCGCGCAGGATCACATGCCCCATGGCCAGGGCCACCGCTCCGTCGGTCCCCGGGAACACCGGAATCCACTCGTCGGAAAAGCCCGCGGTGTTGGAAAGCCTTACGTCGAAAGTCACGATCTTCATGTTGTTGTCGACGCGCCCCTCGGCGATGCGCTGGGACAAGGGGTTGTGGAAGTATGCGGCTTCGAGAATATTGGAGCCGAAATTCAGGACGTACTTGGTGTTTGCGAAATCCGGTGTCTCGATGTCGGGCCCCCAGCAGGGCTCCATGCCGACCTTCTTCGACGATTCGCACACCGAGGTGTGGTTAAGGATGGTCGCGGACCCCAGGGTGTGCATGAAGCGCTCCAGGGTTCCGCCGGTCCGGTTGCGGCCCCACTTGAGCATAATGGTGTTTGGGTCCTCTTTCAGGGCGGCGTCCAGCTTCCCCGCCACCTCGGTCAGCGCCTCGTCCCAGGTGATCCGCTTCCACTTGCCCTCGCCTCGGGTGCCCACCCGCTTGAGGGGATAGAGGATCCTGTCCGGGTCGTAGCTGTACCACATGCCGGCGTTGCCCTTGGCGCACAGCCGGCCCCGGGTCGATACGTGTTCGGGGTTGCCCTCCAGCTTCACCACGCGGCCATTCTCGACAAAGGCGATGGCGCCGTCCTGGATATTGCACACGTGGCAGTTGATGGGGATAGCCTTGCGTTCCGTCATCGACACCGGGTCGAAGTCCTTGCCCCCAAGCTGGTTTTCCATGGCCTGGAGCAGACGGGGCGCGGCGGCCGCGGCGGCCGTGGTGCCCGCGCTGACCTTGAGAAACGTGCGGCGTGAAATCTTGCTGTCGATCATGGCTGGCTCTCCGGTTCCTGGTTCAGGAGAAAAAGGTCTGGACGATCTGCGGACCCATGAGGATCGAGTAGCGCAAAGAGATGCCACCTATCAGGATCAGCACCGCCGCCGCCATCAATCCGGTCTGCTGCCTGCCCATGGGCACGGCGAGCACCAGCAACGGGAGCAGCGTGCCTGCGAGAAGGCCGAGACCGATGAACGTCATGCCCATGGTTCCGGAGGTCATGAAAGCGTACGTCAGCTCTTCCGCGGAACCTCCGTAGCCCGTGGTGATCACCAGGGAGATGACCATGATCGCCACCGCGCCGCTGCCCCAGAGCATGATCTGGCGCAGGGCTGCCACGAGCCGCGGGTCGCCCCGGGCCAGGAAGGTGGCCACCGCCGCTCCGGAAATCAGGGATAGCCCGAGGAACAACACCGGCACCAAGGATGAGTTCCACACCGGCCGGTGCTGGTGCACCGCGAGATCGAAGCCTGTGTAAACGGGGATTGCAATGGCCAGCAGCGCGCCGATCATCGCCGGAAGTTTGCCGGCGCTGTCGCCCTTGCCCAGGGTCGTGAAATACCAGATGGAGACAACCCCGAATGCGACGAGCAGGATCGTGCCCCACACCAGGGGCGAGGTCATGTGCCAGTAGGCGGGGTTAAGGACGTTCAGAAATCGGGCAGGCTGGGACAAGTCGCCGATCAGCATGAGACCCGCAACGGCCAGCAACACCAAGGACCCGTAGAACGCAGGGGTTCTCAGCGGCCTGTATTCCTCCCGAAACCAGGACAGTGCCGAGAGGAAGAACAGAGCGGCGGAGATTCCGATGACGAAGAAGTAGACCGCGTAGATTCCGTGCCACGCCACATCATGAAACACCACATAGTCACCCATGGCTCCCCCTATATCTTGAGGTTGCGCGACCAGGCCGCGCGGTCCTCTTCCATCACATCGGGACGGAAGTACAGATCCCGTCCATATTCGGTTTGATTGCGATCCGCGCCGATGTAAAAGACCTGAGGCTTGGTTCCCTGCTCGGGCCGCAGAACCTGCGTGGCGTTGCGGGTCACCAGGTAGGAGACCTCACTGTTGGGATCGTTGAGGTCGCCGAACACGCGCGAGCGGCCGATGCAGGTCTGCACGCAGGCCGGCACCAGGCCCTGGGTCACCCGGTGGAAGCAGAAGGTGCACTTGTCCACGACGTTGTTGATCTTGGTGTAGGTGCGGTGGGAGGGCAGCATGAACCGCGCGTTATAGGGGCAGGACGCCATGCACGCTCTGCAGCCGATGCAGCGCTCGTAGCGCTGCAGCACGAATCCGCCGTCGTCGACCTTGTAGGTGGCGTCCACGGGACAGGCGCGCACGCAGGGCGGATCGTCGCAGTGATTGCACAGGCGCGGCAGGAAGTGCTTTTTCACGTTGGGGTAGGTACCCACCACCTTGTAGGGCACCCAAGTACGGTTCACGCCCAGGGGAGTGTCGTACTCCGCCTTGCAAGCCACTTGGCACGCCATGCAGCCGATGCAGCGCCGCGTGTCAATCACCATGGCGTAGCGCTTCTTGCCCTGCACTCCCCTCGTCTCGATAGATGAAAGCCTCAGCTCCTCACTCATAAGTTCGACTCCAGGGTATTTCGTTGATCCGACCCGTGGGTATCGTCCCCGGGCGCCGCGTCCCTCGGATGACTAGGCCGAGCAACCGACAAATACCCTCCGCAACATTTGGGCCAAGCCTGCACGTGTATGATTTACAATCGCATTACCGATCCATAAAAGATATTTTGGTAACCGAAAAGTAACCTGATGCACTGCAAGATGGTTACGGGTCGGTAACATCTGTTAACCGCTTCCGGGGGTTTGCCAGAGAAAGGCGGTCATCGGACTCCGGCTCCCGCGGACGATGTGGAAATTGGCCAGCGGCGGCATGAGCAGAATCCGGCGGTTGCGTTTTCGGTGTCTGGGGCGTGAGTGTAAAGCCTGCCCATATGCGCCTTGGCGCCGGGTACGCGATGGCCGCTCATGTTGCTCTTTCGCGGGCGAATCGATTATGGTCCGGACACCCTCGGCGGCTCCGGAAGTGTGTTGCGCCCTCCGGTGGGAACGCGCAACCTTGGGAAAATCAGAATCGGTGAAATGACGAAGGAGGAGATGATGGCGCGCCGAATCTGCGCCCTGCTAATCCTGTTACTGATTTCGCTTCCGGGCTCTCTCATCGCGGACGGCCATCCCATCCGCTTCGGTGTCACCCCTGTCTTCCTGGATGACCAACTGGCGTTTCTGGCGGTGTGGAAGGCGTATCTGGGAAAACGCCTGGGCCGGGACGTTGTGTTTGTGCAGCGAGGCAATTATCGGGAAATAACGGATCTTCTACGAAGCGGGAAGCTCGATTTGGCCTGGGTCTGCGGGTATCCCCTGGTCCAGAACCGGGAGCATATGAAGCTGCTGGCTGTCCCACGATTCAACGGCAAGCCTTTGTACCGCTCCTACCTGATCGTCCCCGGGGACGATGTCGGCACACGGTCCATACTCGATCTGCAGCGCAAGGTGTTCGCCTACTCGGACCCGGATTCGAATTCCGGCTACCTCTACCCACAGTTCGCCCTGCTCCAGCTCGAGCAAGATCCCGGTTCTTTTTTTGCCCGGACATTCTTCACCTGGGGCCACCGCAAGGTCATCGAGGCGGTGGCGTCGGGCCTTGCCCAAGGGGGCGCGGTAGATGGTTACGTCTGGGAAACTCTCAATTTGAGCCATCCTGAGCTCACGGGACGGACGCGGGTCGTCGAGCGGTCCCCCGAATTTGGTTTCCCGCCCCTGGTGGCACGACCCAGTCTGCCGCAAGCCGATTTTCTCGCGCTCCAGGAGGTGCTGCTGACCATGGGTCAGGATGTCGAGGGAGCGGCGCTTCTCAGGCGCCTCAATCTCGACGGCTTTGAGGCAGGCAACGCGCACCTTTTCGACGGTATCGCCCGGATGGCGAGAACCGTGGGCGGTGGTTCCAATGCTGCAGCGCTTCCGTGACCTGAGTTTCCGGTACAAGGTACCCCTGCGCGCCTGCGCGCTGGTGGTCATAACGGCCTGCCTGGTGACGGTTTCCATGATTTCCAAGGAGTACGACGAGCTGCGCAGCGACCTCCTAAGCAACTCCGCAAGCCTCGGGCGGGTGCTGTCCCTGAATCTGGTGGCGCCGCTCCTCCACGACGACGCCTGGCGCGCTTTCGAGATCATCTCGACGCCCTTATCCGGCGAGGGGGACAACCCGCTGCTGACCGCCGAGGTAATCCTTGTTCTAGATCCTCAGAGGCGGGTCTATGTCTCCACCCAGCCCACGCACTTTCAAATGCTGTCCGACCCGGCCCGGGTCAGTCCCGAGTTTCGGATTGTGAAGGACTGGCTCGCGGCGAACACCCAAGTCCAGCCCACTCAGCTAGAACCGCCCGAATCCGACCGCATTTTCGTAATCACCCCGATTTCCGCGGATGGTGTAGACCTGGGCACCCTGGTAATGCAGTACTCAAAATCCGTGTTCCTGCCCCGGTTCTACAGCATCGCCCAGCGTGCCGCCCTGATCACGCTCCTGGTGGTGGCTGTCCTCATTCCGGTAAGCTGGTGGTGGGGACGGCGCATGGCTGAACCGCTGGTTCGTCTTGCGGACGGCATGGCCAAGGTGGGCCCACGCATTCCCGAAGACCGGGAGATCGCGCTCTACGAGTCAAAGGATGAGATTGGCCGGGTTGGGGTGGCCTTCCGCCGCATGCTGGGGGAACTGAGGGAGAAAGAGAACCTGGAACGGGAGGTCGTCGTATCCGACCGCCTGGCGGCCCTGGGCCGCCTGGCCGCGGGAATCGCCCACGAGATCAATAACCCCTTGGGGGGCATGCTCAACGCCATCAGCACCTACAAGCGCCATGGGAACGACGACAACGATGCGTTCACCACCAAGACCCTTTCGCTGCTGGAGCGCGGACTGCTGCAGATCAAGAATACCGTCGGGGCACTGCTGGTGGAAGCACAGGTTAAGAGCCATCCGCTTTCGCCCCAGGACATTGATGACATCCAGACCCTGGTGCTCGCGGACGCCCATCGAAAGCAGGCCGACCTGACGTTCGCGAACGACCTGCGTGGTGTGCTGCCCTTACCCTCCACCCTGGTGCGCCAGATCCTGATGAACCTGACCCTTAACGCCGTGCAAGCCGTGCATCCTCAGGGCCACGTCTACGTGCGTGCCTACATCCACGGCGGCAGCCTGTCCCTGCTGGTAAAGAATAACGGCACGACCATACCAGCCGAAGTCATGCCTCATCTCTTCGAACCCTTCGCCCATCAGAGCGAATCTGGCCATGGCTTGGGTCTGTGGGTAACCTATCAGATCGTGCAACAACTCAAAGGAGAGATCTCAGTGCAGAGCGCCCCGGGCGAAACCCGCTTCACCGTGGAGCTGCCCCTGCCGCAGGACGAGGGATGACGGACACCAAGTTCCATATCTGCCTCGTCGAGGACGACCCTATCATGGGCGAATCACTGTGCGACAGGCTCACCCTGGAGGGGTTCTCCTTTGACTGGCACCGAAAGGCGATGAGCGCGCGCGCTAGCATTGGCATGAAACACTACGATGCCGTGATCAGCGATATTCGTCTGCCCGATCTGGGGGGCGACGAAATGTTCCTGCAGCTCGCCCAGGATCGGGTGGACCTGCCTCCCTTCATCTTCATCACCGGTTTCGGGTCCATCGATCGCGCTGTTCAGCTGATCAAGCGCGGCGCCGCAGATTACGTCACCAAGCCTTTTGACCTCGAACAGCTGATTGAAAGGGTGCGGTCGCTGTGCAGACCGGCGTTGTCAACGCCCGAAAGCGGCCCGGTGCTGGGCGTCTCACCGCAGATGCGGAAAATCGAAGCCTTGCTGCCGTCCATCGCCCGCAAGGCGCAAACACTTCTAATCACCGGTGACTCAGGGGTTGGCAAGGAATGGATTGCCCAGGAATTCGACCGCTTGGCGCGGAGCACCGACAAATGCCCCTTCGTTCCGGTCAATTGCAGTGCAATTCCGGAGGGGCTTCTGGAATCCGAGTTGTTCGGACACGAAAAAGGCGCATTCACTGGGGCGATCCGCGCAAGAAAGGGTGTCTTCGAGCAGGCAGATTGCGGCACGCTGTTTCTTGACGAGATAGGAGACATGTCCCTTCCCATGCAGGCCAAGCTGTTACGCGCCATACAGGAGCGCCGGATCCAGCGTGTCGGTGGGGAAACTGCCATCGATGTGAGCCTGAGGCTGATTTGCGCCACCAACCGGGATCTCAAGGACATGGTCCAGAAAGGGCAGTTTCGCGAGGATCTTTACTACCGCATTAACGTCATCCACATCCACGTGCCACCCCTCCGGGAGCGCAGGGAGGACATCCTCTGGCTATGCCGAAGATTTCTCGACGACTTCGCTCAAGACCTTGGCGGAGATCGTCGCCTTCTAAGCACGGCGGCGGAGCAGGCTTTGCTGACTTACCCTTGGCCCGGCAATGTTCGCGAATTAAGGCACTGTGTCGAGCGGGCATTCATCATGTCCCCCAAACGCATGCTGGAGCCGGATGCTTTCTTTGATGAGGTTCCATCCCCGCAGGAAACGGGCGGTTTCGCCAGTCTCAGCGACTACATTCGGGAATGCGAGCACCGCTATATTCTACGGGCTCTTGATGGCAGTGCCGGACGGATTGGGGCCGCTGCAGAGAAACTGGGCATCAGCCGCAAAAACCTCTGGGAAAAAATGAAGAAGCTTGGGATCGAAGAAGGGAAGGCAGAACCGGATTAGCGCATTCCCAAATCGGCGCGGCCGATGGGAGGCGCGCAATCGCCCCGCGCTGCGCACCACTAGCCTAAGCCCATGGCGTTTCCGATTTCGCGGTTCTCGATTACGAGATTGCGCCAGGAGATAGCCTGGATCACAGCCGTACGCAGGTCGAACGCATTCCAGGGCTTTTCAATGAAGCAGAATATATCCGCCCGGTTGACCGCTTCTATGAGCGCCGTCACGTCGGCTTGCCCGGACAGCAGGATCCGTCCGGTTTCCGGCCTCACGCGGCGCACCGCCTCCAGGAGACGGATTCCGTCCATCTCCGGCATTCGGTAGTCCGCGATCACGACGTCGTAGTCGGTATCTTCCGTCCAATCGATCGCGTCCCGGGGCGAAGAGCAGACCTCGGTCACGAAACGGAAGGTCCGGGCCTCGAGACGGGCACCGGGGTGGGCCTCGTGGTACAGCACTGAATATAGCTCCCCGAAGCGCGACCTCTGCGAAAGCTCGCGTCCCACGGCGCGAAGGATGTTCTCGTCGTCATCCACCACCAGAATATGGTAGCGCCGCTCCCCTGTCAGCCGCGGAGCGTGCCCGAATCTGTCCCGGAACGCCTGCGCCAAGCGCCGGTTGTCGGCGATCACCTTTCGGTACGCCAGGGCCTGGGTCACCGCGCTGGCCAGCGCCATCTCCGTCCAGGGCTTGCTGACGAAGCGGTAGATGCCGGTCCGGTTGATGGCTTCGCTCAGGTTGTCCTGCTCCACCTGCCCGCTGAGCACGATGCGCGCCGCGTCCGGCTGTAGCGCCTGAAGCCCCGCCAGAAACTTGACTCCGTCCATCTCGGGCATTCGGTAGTCGGCGATCACCAGATCGAATTCGGTATCCTCGACCCGCCTTAGCGCCTCACGGGGCGAAGTCAGCGCCTCGATCTGGAGCTTGCCGGATTCCGCCCCGAACTGCGACGAGAGTTCCCGCCGCAGGGCATTCAGCACCAGCTCGTCGTCATCTACCAAAAGGATCTTGAATTGCACCCATCCCCCTCGATCGTCTTCTAGCGCCCTAACGGCCGACCCTGTCTTTCCGCGTTCAGTTTTGGGCTTTGTCGGGACGGGTTACGGGAAGCCAGACCCTGAACGTGGTGCCCTGGTCAACCTCGCTTTCCACCTCGATGCGGCCGCCATGGCGCTCCACGATGCCGTAGGAGACCGGCAAGCCCAAACCGGTGCCCTGGCCCGGTGGCTTGGTGGTGAAGAAGGGTTCAAACAACCGCCCGAGGTGCTCTGTCTGGATTCCCCTCCCGGTGTCGGAAATCTCGATCCACACTTGACCGCCCCGGCGCCCCGAGCGAATGGTCACCACTCCCTTGCCCGGAATTGCCTGGGCGGCGTTCACCAGCAGGTTCATAAAGACTTGGTTGATCTGGGATGGCAGGCACTCCACCAGCGGCAGATCCCCATACTCCTTGCGTAGCTCGCATTTGTATTTGAGCTCATTCCATACGATGTTCAGGGTGCTTTCCAGGCCCTGGTGCAGGTCCACGAACTGCCAGGCGTCCTCCAGGCCGGCCCTGGAGAAATCCCTCAGGTCCTGAACAATCTTCTTCACGCAGTTGATGCCCTCCTTGCACTCCCGCACCAGCGCCACCACATCCTTGCGAAGGAACGGCAGGTCAATTTCCTCCTGGATCTGCCGAATCTCCCGTCCCGACGTGTGCCCATTCACCTCCACTGACACTTCCGACCTGCGGTATGCGTCCAGCAGCAGAAACATGTCTTTCAGGTATCTCTCCAGGGTACCGATGTTGGAATAGACGTAGCCAACGGGATTGTTGATTTCGTGAGCCACGCCCGCCGCCAGCTGGCCAATGGAGGCCATTTTTTCCGACTGCATCAGCTGGCCCTGGGTTTGCTTGAGCTTCTGGACCAGGGCCTCGAGCTGCTCGTTTTTTCTCACGAGCTCCGCGTTGCCGAGCGCAAGGTCTTCTCCAGTGGCTCCGCGACGATCCACCTCCAGTGCAATGACCGCAACCACTGGGGCATGCAGTTCCGGCTCTTGGATTAACCTGGTCCGAACCCTCAGCACCCGCGTCCCCGAAGGGGTGCGCACGGCGACAACACCCTCACGCCCCTCCGGCTGCTCGCAAAACCGTGCCAGCTCGGGTACCGGGGGCATTGTTCGCTCCCGCCCGTCGTGATCCGCGCCCGTCGCCGGCGGTTCGCCAGCAAAAATCCGCCACGCGGCCTCGTTGGCATAGATGACGCTTCCGCCCGGCTCGAGCAGCAGCACGACTTCGGCAAGCGTGTCGACCAATGCCCGGAAGGTTTCGGCCCTGGGATCGAAGGTATTCGCGGTCGCCGCCGTATGCGTTTTTTGGCCGTCGGACATCGCCTATGCCCCTTCCTGCCCGAGACCGTCCTCGAAGCGCTCGAACGCCTCGCGCACGGTGTCGCGCAACACGACGTCCTCCCAGGGCTTGGTTAGGAACTTGTAAACCGCGCCCCTGTTCACGGCGTCCGTAATGGTGGAGATATCCGTGTGCCCTGAGAGCACGATGCGCACCACCCGCGGGTACATCAACTTGACGCGGCTCAGGAACTCCGTGCCTGTCACCTGCGGCATGCGCTGATCCGAGAGAATCACACCAACGTCGTGCGTAGCCAGGATCTCCATCGCCTCGGCGGCGCCCGTCGCCGAAAGGATGTGGTATCCCTCCCGGCGCAGGGCGCGCTTGAGCGACGCCAGCACATTCGGCTCGTCGTCTACCAATAGCAGGGTGCGGACGGCGGATCCTTCGCCAAGCATACGTCGCGGCGCGTGGAACCGCTTCTCGATATCCATTACCGGCAAAGCCGGACTGAACAGGAACCCCTGTGCTTCGTCGCAGTGGAGCCGGCGCAGATACTGGAGCTGTGCCTCGGTTTCGACCCCCTCCGCGCTGACCTTCATGCCAAGACCGTGCGCCATGGAAATGATGGCCCGGCTGATGGCGGCGTCGCCAGCGTGAGTCGCAATCTCGCGGATGAAGGATTGATCCACCTTGACCCGGTCCACCGGGAAGTAGCGGATGAACCCCAGCCCCGCGAAATGCGTGCCGAAATCGTCGATGGCGAAGGTGACGCCCATTTCCTTGAGAGCGAGCAGCGCGTTGCGGTTTTCCTCCGCTTGAGTCAGAAAATAGCTTTCCGTCACCTCAATCTCGAGGGCTGACGCCGGCAATCCGGATTCCTCCAGCGCCCGGCGCACGGCTCCGAGGAGCGTGCCGTCCCGGATCTGCAGGCTCGACACGTTCACCGAGAGCCTGAGGTTCGGGTCGAATCGGTCTCGCCACTCCTTGCCCTGGCGGCAAATCTGTCCCAGGGCCCATTCTCCGATGGCGCTGATCAGTCCGGTTTCCTCGGCGATGTGGATGAATCGCCCCGGGAGCACCGTCCCCAGGCGCGGATGGTTCCAGCGCATCAACGCCTCTACCCCGTTCACCTCACCGCTAACCAGATCGATCAGCGGCTGATAGTGCAGGGTCAGTTCCCCCCGCGCCAGCGCATTGCGCAGTTCTGCGGCCAGCACCAGTCTCTCCTGGGCCGTCTCGTTCAGAACCGGGTCGGAGAACCGGTAGCCTCCGCGGCCTTCCTCCCGCAGGGATTCCATCGCGGCCTGGGCGCTGCGCAGGAGAGTGTCCCCATCCTCGCCGTCGTCCGGATAGACGCTGATGCCGATATAGGCCTTGAGAACCACATCGTGACCATCCACCCGGAGTGGCTGCGAAATGGCGTCCAGCAATTTCATCGCCAATGACGCGGCATCATCGCTGCGCTCCATGTCATTCAACAGAATCGCGAAGTTGTCGGCATCCAGTCTTGAGACCGTGTCGCCGCTGCGCAGCGCAGCGGAAAGCCGCCCCGCCAGTTCCCGAAGCACGGTGTCGCCGGCCTGGTGCCCAAGGGTCTCGTTGATGGCGCGGAACCGATGGAGATTGATCAGCAGCACCGCCGCCTTGCGCTGCCGATGCCGTACGTGACCCAGGGTCACTTCGAGCCGCTCCCGCATCAGGGTCCGATTCGGCAGCTGGGTAAGGTGATCGTACCGGAGCAGCCGCTGAATAGTATCCTGGGCCTGCTTCTCGCCGCTGATGTCGTTAAAGATGCCGATGTAGTGAGTCACCGTTCCGCCGGGTCCGACCAGGGCGCTGATTCCAAGCCACTCGGGATAAACTTCCCCGCTTTTTCTCCGGTTCCAGATTTCCCCGCTCCAGCGGCCCGTTTCGAGGAGCGACTCCCACATCAGTCGATAGAACTCGGCATCCTGCCGGCCGCTGCTAAGCAGCGACGGCTTCCGCCCCACGACCTCCTCCTGGCTGTATCCCGTGATCTCGGTAAAGGCGCGGTTGGCGGCAATGATTTCAGCAGCCGCATTGGTAATAACGATTCCTTCGCGGCTACCCTCGAATACCATGGCATCCAGGCGCATGCGCTCCTGGGCCGCCTTGAGTTCCGTGATGTCCTCCACCACCGCAATGAAGTAATCCACCTTGCCGTCCGGCATTCTGAGGGCGGAAACGGTCAACAGGCCCCAAATCACCTGTCCGTCGCGCCGGAGATAGCGCCTTTCCATCGTGTAGCTCGGAATCTCCCCGCTCAGAACCCGTCGCGACATTTCCAGGTCGCCCGGCAGATCCTCCGGATGCGTGATGTCCTGGAATGTCATGCCAAGCAGCTCGGCTTCGGTGTACCCGGCCATTTCGCAGAAGCGGCGGTTGACCCGCAGTATGCGCCCGCCGATCGCGACGTTGGTCATCCCCACTGCAGAGTGCTCGAACGTGGCGCGGAACTTCGTCTCTGCTTCCAGGGCTTCGCGTTGCGCGCGCTTTCCCTCCGCCAGTCGCCACAGCGTCTCGCCCACCAACTGCAGTTGCCGCAGATCGTCCTCCCGGTAGTCCGTCTCCCGACCGCCGACGATCAGGATCGAAGTGACGCGGCCCCGGTCCAGCGCCGGAATCGCCGCGTGACGCCCGGCCCTTAGGTCCCGCATCGCCGCGTCGTCCCCGGAGAACGCCGTGTCCGCCGGCTCATTGGTGATGTAGGGTCGGCGCAGCCGGACACAATCCGCCCAGGGCCCAGCTTCCGATAGTGGTATTCGAAGTTCCTCGGGCTCCGTGTCGATGCCGACACCTGCCCGGGCAACCACATGCAATGTACCCCCGTCGCTGCTCAGGAAGCACACGCATCCCGCCTTGCTCCCGGTGAGCCGCATCCCCTCCGCCAGAGCGCGCCGCACGATGTCCTGCTCGGTAAGGTCGGCGGCTGCCTCGCTAAGCCTGAGCATGGCATCCAGCCGCTCGTCGTTACGCAGCAATGCGGCCTCCGCGTCGCGCCGGCGCGCGTCGCGAGCCATGGCGTCCAGCCCGAAGGAGATGTTCAGCACCGTCTTGCTGAGCAGCGAGGTGATCTCTTCGTCGAAAAATCCCGGCTCGCTCGAATAGACATTCAGAACGCCGATGACCAGGTGGTCCTGGCTCAGCGGAAAGGCCGCCGACGATCCAATGCCGTACTCCTTTCCCCTTTCATGCCACGGGGCGGTGATGGGGTCTACAAGGAAATCGTTGCAAATGACCGGCTCTCCGCTGAGGGCTGCCCGTCCCGAAGGGCCACGACTCGCCGGCGCGCCGGATTCGAGAGAGATCTGCAGGCGGTCTAGGTAGCCGGACTTTGCGCCGGCCTTACCGACCACCTCAAGCATCTGCCGCGCCGAATCCACCTTTCCCACCCAGGCAAGCGCGAATCCGCCAAAGCTGGCGATGATCTCGCAGATCTCGCGGAACAGCCGGGACGGGTCGCTGGTGCGGACGATGGCTTCATTGGTTTCGCTCAGCACGCGATATAGTGCGGCAAGGCGCTCGATCCGACGCTCGGCCCATTTCTGTTCGCTGATGTCGTCCAGGACAACGATGAAAAAATCCGACTCACCTTCCGCCGCGTGCACGAAGGAAAGGGTCATCCGCGCCCAAAAAATCGCGCCATCCTTTCGCAGGTAGCGCGCTTCCAGCACGCGCCCGGTATGTTTTCCCGCGATGACCCGGCGCACCAGCCGCTGCCCGAGTTCCCGGTCTTCGGGATGAGTCACGCCCGCCATGTCGAGCCGCAACAGCTCGTCCGGGCCGTAACCCAGAATCTCGCCCAAGCGACGGTTGACCCGAATAAAGCGGCCTTCCTGGGAAAGGTGTGCGATCCCAAGCGCGGCGTGCTCGAAGGTCGCCCGGTATCGGGTCTCGCTGCGCTCGAGGGATGCCGCCATGTCGTCGAACGCGCGGGCAATGCCTCCCAGCTCGCCGGCGATCCCCGCCACGCCGGAGCGAGCCGAGAAATCACCTTGGGCCACTCGGCGTGCGGCGCGGACCAGAGCGGCCGCGGGCTGTACCACCCAGAACCAGCCCAGAGCCCAGGCCCCAATCAATGCCACGGTAAGCGCGATCAGAGTGCGAGCGACCGTATGGGCGAGCTGAGCGTGGGTGGCGGCAAGCACCCCCTCCACCGGAATGCCCACCCCCACCACCAGCCCCGAACCGGGGAGGCTCACGGGATGGAACGCGTACAGTCGCTCGACGCCGTCCGTGTCCGCCCGCATTGTCGGGCGGGCTCCCCGCTCGATCCCCGCGACCGGCATCAGCCCATCGGAAACCGGCTTCCCGACCCACTCCCCCGGGCCGGGGTACACGGACACCACAGTCCGTTCGCGATCGAGTAGCACCGCCACGCCTCCTGGCGGGAGATTGATGCCCGCCAGCGCCTGGTCCAGGGCGCCGAGATTCAGGGCACCGTAGACCACCCCGAGGACCGACCCGCTTGCGTCGGTGACGGGATAGCCAACGTTGAGACTCGCATAGGGAGCGATGCGGCTCCGCTGGAAGTCGCCCACGGACAGGGTTTTGGAATTTCGGGCATCCCGAAAATAGCGCCGGTCCGACAGGTCCACATTGCCCGGATTTTTCAGTGCACTGCAGGCGAGCTTCCCGTTCGCGAGTATCACTCCCAGATTGTGGAACTGCTGGAGTTCGGGCTTGATCTCTCGCAGAAACGCCGAGCATCCCTGCCCCTCCGGATTCGATGCCCCCTCGGATCTGGAAATGGCCAGGAGCATGTCCCTGGCCGCCCGCAGAACGTTATGAACCTCGGTGTCTGCGTGTTCCGCCAGATGCAGCACGGTGACCTCGGCGTCCGCCATGGCGCGAGCACGCTGGTCGTAGAAGGAGTACCCCACCATTACCGTGACCGGCGCCATCGCCATTGCGATGACGACGATCATCCGAGCGGTCAATCCAAAACGGCCGCGGGCGGCCCTCTCCCCCGCATCCGGATAACCCTCCGAAACCGGATAGTCCGCCGCGACGAAATAGATCAGGGCCGCCGTTGCCAGGATGAAGGCGACATCCTTGGCCGGTCCCAAAGTAGCGACGAATTCGGGGCGGGCAAATTTTGCGAGCAACCAACCGGTGCCCACAACCCAGACCACACCAATAATCGCAAAAACGGCGGCAACGCCGGCGGCCCCGGTTCCGCTCCCCGGGGTGCTCTTTTTATGATTGTCTTTCAGACTGCCCCCAACTCATCCGCGACGCATAATCATAATGAATATGCCGCATTGATGCAGACATTTTTGGAGGGAGCGAACGGGGCAGGTATTGCCAGATCGCAACTTTGCGATGCGGGAAAGCTGACCCGAGAGACTTTGTTCAACTCTGAAAAACAATTCTTTCGAGTCCGGCGAGATCAGGTCTCGCGGCGGCACGAAACGAATGACGTTAACGTCTGAGTCGGGCGGGTGTCACTGACAGGGCCGGCAGGCCCGCGCCTGACCTTCTGCCCCGCCTTACAGGACGGTGACGGTGACGCTTGGCGCCCAGGCGTAGGTACCCGGCGTGACGTTTTCCGAAAAGAATATCCGGTACTGGATCTCGAAGCTGTCCCGGGAAGGCGCGCGCGCGGTGCCGCGCAGGGAAACCCCGCCCCCTCCGGCACCAAACGCAAAGCTCCGCCCGTCCACGCTGACTCGCAGAGCCTTCACGAATCCGCCCGGAGGCACGATCTCGGCGAAATAGCTGCCGAGCGCATTGCTGGCAACCAGGAGCGTCGTGGGTTGCTTGAGATCCAAATAGCCCCGGCGAATATCAGCTTCGGTGACCTGGATTAGGGCGGCTCCGCCCAGCACCTCGACCTTGGACCACTTGGCGATGGTTAGCCTGGCCAGCACGGTCTTGTTGATGGATTCGCCTGCCCCGGCAGGAGCCGCGAATCCCAACCCGGCAGCAATCAGGAGCAGGGCCATGCATGCGGATGCGAAGGACCTGGCCCGTCCCGGGGCCTGATCGACCGGGGCGCTGCTCTTGCTTGCCGGCCGGTTGCAGATACTGGACGCTGTCATTGGCATTTTTTCTTTTCGTCCCGCGGCCGGAACCCTCATCGGGCGGGCACTGGCAATAATCCCCGGCGCGCGAACTTGTTTCTTCCCTTAGAATCAGTATCGTTTCGTCATGCAAAGATTCCAGCGGTTTCCGGTTAAGCTTTGTAAATGCATGTCTAATCAAGCGTATGGAAAGCATCCCCGAAAAGATTTTGACCGTGGCCGTGCTCGACGACGACCCGCGAATCTGTGATCTGCTGCAACGCGTGCTCCGGGGCGAGGGCTTTCGGGCTCTGGTAGTGGGCTCCCGAACGGAACTCCTCGGAGCCATCGAGGATCAGGCGGTTCAGGCGGTCATCCTAGATCTCGGTCTGCCTGGCGATGATGGCGTCGAGATTGCGCGGGAAGTCCGTCGGCGCTCGGACATCGCCCTCCTGATGCTCACCGGCCGGTCACAGGTGGCCGATCGGGTGACGGGACTGGACGCGGGAGCGGACGACTACGTGATCAAGCCTTTCGAGCCTCCGGAACTGGTCGCCC
The DNA here is from genome assembly GCA_002451065.1 of Betaproteobacteria bacterium UBA6910. GTDB lineage: Bacteria > Pseudomonadota > Gammaproteobacteria > Burkholderiales > UBA6910 > UBA6910. The sequence continues at coordinate 7,502 of DKBC01000058.1, read as the reverse complement.
GCCTCCGCAGCGCGCTTCGGCGTCGGCCTATGGCAGCATCGTCCGGCGCGAGAAAGTTCAGGGTCGGATCCCTGGAATGCGACCCCGCCGCGAGAACGCTGCGCGCCGCGGATGGGCGGGTCCAACCCCTCACAGAGCGGGAACTCGACCTGCTGCTGCTGCTGGCCCGAAACCCCGATAGCGTCATTTCTCGGGAGCGGTTGTCCCGGGAGGCAATGGGGCGGGAGTGGAATCCGGCGGACCGAAGCCTGGACGTGCACATCGCCCACCTCCGACGCAAGGCAAATCAGTTGGCGCCGGAAGAGTCGATGATTGCGTCGGTTCGATCCGGGGGTTACCGGCTGGTGGCTCCGGTGGAGTCTTTATGAACCGCCCGGAGGCCAAGTCATGACCAAGTCCCAGTCCGAAACAGATGCCACCCACGAAACACCGGAGGAAACCGGATTCCTGCTCCCTCCCCTCGCGAGACAACTCGACCACGACTTGAACAATGCGTTCGCGGTGATGATCGGGAATCTCCGACTCCTGCTGAACGGCGCGCAGGCCTTGCCCCGCGAGGAAATGCTGGGAGCCCTCGCCGACGTCGAGCATGCCTGCGATGAAGCGGCAGTGGTGTCCCGGGCCGTGCTGGGACTGATGGGCGCCATTCAAGCGCAGACAGTTGGCGCGCACCCTCTGGAGGAAATCCTGAAGCGGGCGGAACGCGCCATCCGGCGCGGACTCCGCGGTGAGATCGCGCTGGCAACGGCGGACATCAAGGCGCCTTGCTCGGTGCGCGCCGAGCCCACCGTATTGGAGGCGATAATCGTGGCATTGGCCTTGGCCGCGCAGCGGGACCTCGGGAAGAGAGGATTGATTCACGTAAGCGCCTCGCCCGGCCAGGCCCCACCCAGGGTGGCAGATTCGTCAAAGGCACCCATAGGCCGGATCGCCCGGATTGTCATCGAGCCGGAACGGACGACGGCATCGGAATTCGCGTCCCCCACCAGGACTGAGCCCCCTTGGACCGAGGGCCCAGTCCCAGCACTCGCCAGGCGACTCTGCGAAAAATGGGGGGGCGGCCTGACGACGGAAACCGCCTCCGGGGGGCTGGCTCGAGCCGCCATTCTGCTTGGCACCGAAGACTGAATAACCGCGACCCTTACCGGGAGCCGCAGCCTTCGAACCGTTAGCGCGGCCGGTGTGCTGCCGAGGCAGGGGACATCTTCTCCCAGCGCTCGGCGGAACGATCGTCAGTTTCGCGCGCTTCCACCCAGCGCGTGCCTTGGGCCGTCTGCTCCTTCTTCCAGAATGGGGCCCGGGTCTTGAGGTAATCCATGATGAACTCGCAGGCAGCAAACGCGTCACCCCGATGCGCGCTGCTCACGACCACCAGCACGATTTGATCCGTTGGCAGCAGAAGGCCGACGCGATGGATGACCAGGGCATCCAGAACGTCCCAGCGGGACTGCGCCTCGGAGACTATGTTCTCGAGCGCCTTCTCGGTCATCCCCGGATAGTGCTCGAGGGTCATGCCCGTCACGGGCTCGCCGTTATTTACGTCCCGCACCAGTCCGATAAAGCTGGCAAGGGCGCCAATCTTGGGGTTTCCGCGCCGCAGGGCAAGGATTTCCGCCCCGGCATCGAAGTCCTCGGCCTGGACCCGCACCGGCATACTAGCCTCCGGTGACCGGGGGAAACAGCGCGACCTCGTCGCCGTCACGCACCGGCGTCGTCGCTTCCGCCATTTCCAGATTGACCGAGACCCGCACCGTCCGACCGGGAGCGAGTTCCTCTGACCAGGATCCGCCCCGGGTACGAAGCCAATCCATCAGGCCCGCGACATCGCGCACCGAAGGAGCTAGCTCCACCGCCTCGGAGTCAGTGCCCAGGCTTTCCCGGAGACGCGCGAAATAAAGCAGTTTCAGCATCGGTTGCCCTGGCCCATGGCCAGCAAGGTGTGTGCACCCAGTCCCAGGTAATCCATGATGAAGGCGGCGATGGCATCGTAATCCTCCAGCCCGAACTGGGGTAGCGCAGTATGCACGGGCTCGTCGGTGGCGACCGCCACGATGTGCGGATCGTCGGGATGCAGAAGCGGTTTGCCCGCGGCCCGACGATGAATCTCCAGCTTAGGGATCGGCTGGCGCTTGAAACCCTCCACCAGCACGAGGTCGCAGGGCGACAAGCGGTTCAGGTGTTCCGGCAGCTCGGGCTCGGGCCCGCCCCGCAACTCGTGCATCAGCACCCAGCGATGGCCCGCAGCGATCATGACCTCAGAGGCTCCAGCCTCCCGGTGGCGCCAGGAATCCTTCCCCGGCCGGTCAATGTCGAAATCGTGGTGCGCATGCTTGATCACCGAAACCCGCAGCCCGTCCATGACGAAACGCGGAATCAGCTGCTCAATAAGCGTCGTCTTTCCGCTTCCCGACATGCCCGCGAATCCGAATACCTTCATCTTTCCCTGCTATCGAAACTGAGATCGATAGTCTATACCAAGTCGCGAGCCCCGGCGGGACGCGCGCTCCCCTCACGAAAATCTGGCTCCGTGAGCAGCCACACGCTGAACTCCGCACCCTTGCCCCAGGTGCTTTCCACGGAAATTGTGCCGCCATAGCGTTCCACCAGCGCGTAGCTTATGGAAAGTCCCAGGCCGGTTCCCTCCTGTTTCTTGGTAGTGAAGAACGGATCAAAAATCCGCGGCATATCCTCCCGCCGGATGCCGCACCCCGTGTCCCCCACGCTCACCACCACGCCCTTGTTTCCCCAGTCCCGGGTCTTGACGGTAATGGTTCCACCCTCGGGCATGGCGTGCACCGCATTGACCAGCAAGTTCACGATGACCTGCTGCAGCTCACCGCGGTTGATGCCGGCCCGGCGTGACGCGCGGCAATCGGATTCCACGTCGATGCCGCTCTTCGCAGTGAGGTGCCTAACGAGGCTCATGCAGTCCCTCACGGCCGCGCTGACGTCCACATCCTCCACATAGCCCGCGTATTCTCCCGGCCGGGCAAACTGGAGCAGGCGCGTGATGATTTCCCGGATGCGGTCCACCTGCTGGTCGATGAGTTTGATTTCTTCCGCCACCGGCCGGGCCGCGGCACCCAACTGCTCCTTCACCAGGTCCAGGTTTCCCTGAATCATGGCCACCGGATTGTTGATCTCGTGGGCGACCCCGGCTGTCAGCTGGCCCACCGCCGCCAGCTTTTCCGACATCACCAGTTGCCGCTGCGCGTCCCGCAGGTGCTGGTTCGCACGCTCTAGCTCCAGAGTCCGCTCCGCGACCTTGGTATCCAGTTCCTCGGCCCAGCGCCTCAGTTCCCGGTTGCGGCTTTCCAGGGTGTCGAGCAACTTGTCGAAGTGGGCTGCAAGCCGCCCGATTTCGTCTTCGGTGGGGACAGCCCGCACCCGGGCACCGGCGTTGCCAGCCTCCACCTCACGAATCGTGCGGTTCACCCGCTCCAGTGGCTGAAAGACCCGCCGCGCCCAGCGCAGGCTAATTATGCTGCCGAGCACGCCGATCACCAGAAATAACCCCCCGATCACGAGCAGGGCTTTCTGCTTGGCGCTCGCGAAAGGCGCTTCGAGAAATCCCACATAGAGCATGCCCACCCTTTTTCCGAAACTGTCCGCCACGGGCTCATAGCCGGAGACATACCAGTGGTTCACCACGAACGCCCGGTCGGTCCATATCTCTCCCCTACCGAGCACCTTGTCGCGCACCTGCTGGGACACCCGGGTGCCCAAAGCCCGTTCCCCTTCGAACAAGCGCACGTTGGTCGCAATACGCACGTCGTCAAGAAACAGGGTGGCGGTACCGCCGCTTCCGGCGGGCAGGGATCCCTCGCGGTAGACCAGGCTGTTTATTTTGTCCACGAAATTAAGATTGCGGTTGAGGAGCTGCCCGCCCTGGAGCACCGCAACCAGTTGATTGGAGCCGTTCCGCACCGGCGCCGCGGAATGAATCACCAGTCCGCGTTCCTCCCGTTTGCGTTCGCTGGGCGCCGCGTTTTGCGTCGGCAAGATTGGGATCTGGGCGGTCTCCCTAAGCCGCAGATCCAGATTCGCCAGGTCCCCCGGGGGAAACACGTCGACGACCGTATCGGCCTCCCCCTCGAGGGCCTTTGCCACCACCGGCCATCGGCGGTAGCCCGCTGGCGTTTCAAGGTCGGTGCCCGCGACCAGGAGATTCCCCTCGGTATCCAGGAGATTCAGAAAATCCAGGCCCTGCTGCTCCCGGGCTGAGAAGAGGAAGCGCTTCAGAGCCTCGGGCTCCTTCGCCGTCATGGCGCGCGCGAGCCGCTCCGATCCGGCCAGGCCGCCGACTCGATTGCCAATACCGTCCCTCACTCGCCCGAAATACTCATGGGCCACGGCCAGGTCGCTGTTGATCTTGAAATTCAACAGACTTCGGTAGCCGGTATTTCCCCAGTACCACACCAGTCCGATGAGCAGCGGCATGATTACAAGCAACGGGAGCAGCGCCATCAAGACCAGCTTGAAGCGCACCGATGACCGAAGCCGCGCCCGGAAGCGGCTGACGAGGGCGGCCCGAAGGGAAGCGTTCATAGAATTTGAAGGGCCGATATTGGGCCCCCAAACAGTATGTTATCTAAGACCCGGGGCGCAACCCGAAGTTTCCGCTGCCGCGCCGCCTCATCCCCCGCCGCGTTGGTAGTGAGCGCGGAACCGTGCCATGAAGCGCTCGAAATCGGGCTCGTTGTAGCCGTCGAAGGAAAGAGTCACCGGCAGCCTCGGAACCGTTAATGCCGCGATGCGGCGCACGGTCTCCGATCCGAGAGCGATGCTGACCTTTCCTCTCGCGTCCTCGAGGAGGATTTGGCCGCCTGCCATGGGGGGGGCGCGTTCAACGCCGAGGGCCGCGGGCAGCAGGTTCATGAACTCGTCACGGGTGAATCCCATGTCGAGCACGAGCTCCCGCAGTCCGCTCATCCGCCGGCGATGGGTGGCCAGATGGCGAGAACGTCGCCTTCCTGGAGCTCGTGGGCGAGGCGCGAATCATGAGCCACATAGGCGCCATTGACCAGCACCAGGTGCACCAGCTTCTCCGGGAGGTTAAAACGCGAAATGATTTCGGCCACGGTGGTGCTGGGAGCCACCTCAAGCGGGAGCTCGTTCTTCTGGCGGGCCGCCTCGGGAAGGTAGTCCCCGAGGGTCGCGAACAGCTTGAGCGTGATCTTCATGCCGCCCGGCGGTCCTGGGCCTGCGCCCGGGCCAGGTAGGCTTCCATGATCCGGGTGGGATCCTGGCGCAGGTGCTCCTTCCATTCACCAAGATGCGCGTGGCTCTGAATCAGGCCCCGCAGCACGCCCACGTGCTGAGTGAGTCCCAGGCTGTTGGCACCCACCAGGACGTCGTCCTTAAACTCCAGCCGCACGTAGCGGTAGTTCTTCTCGTCCAACAACTCGGCGTGCTCGCCGCCCTTGACTCCCATCCACTGCCCGAAGGAAGAGGAGATCAGGCCGAGGGTATCCAGCACGTTCATGGCGAGGGTGCCCTGGGAATTGGCGCCCTGCCCCGCCATGTTGAGGGCCGCAACCCGCCCCTGGTCAGCCGCGTTGGGCTGAATCGCGTTGACGATGAAATTCCCGGTGTAGAACTCGCCGGCCTGGGCCACGTCCCCGGCCGCGAACACCCCTGGCACACTGGTCTGCATGGTCTCGTCCACGCGCACCCCGGTGTCGACGGTTACACCGCTGCCCTTGAGCCATTCCACATTGGGCCGGACCCCGGTGGCACTGATCACCAGGTCTACATCCAGGGCCTGCCCGTTGTCCAGCTTCACCGTCAGCGCACCACCCTTGCCGGCCTCGATGGCGAGGACCTTGGTGGAAGTGAACACCTTGACGCCCTTGCTCTCGACCCACTTCTTGAGCAGGCCACCTGCGGTCTCGCTCATCATGCGCGGGACCATGCGGTTGCCCATCTCGACAACCGTGAGTTGCACGCCGCGGGATGCAAGCGCTTCCAGGATGATGCAACCGATGAAACCCGCTCCCATCTGCAGCACCCGCGCCCCCTTCTTGGCTCTGCCCATGATCGCCCGCGCATCTGCCAGGGTCCAGCACGAATGCACGCCGGGAAGGTCGGCGCCGGGGATGGGCGGCGAGACGGGACGCGAACCGCTGGCGATGAGGAGGCGGTCGTAGGGAAGGCTCCTGCCCCCCTCCAGCGTCACCTGCCGCTTGGCGGTGTCGAGCCCCGAAGCGCGGCCCACCACGAGGTCAATGCCCAGGGACTCGAAGTGCTTCTGGTCCTTGCGCAGGTAGGTGCCCGATTCGTCGATGTCGCCGATGAGCAGATAGGGAATCGCCATGCGGGAATACGGCGGCTCCGGTTCGTCGCCCACCAGGATCACTTTTCCCGCCGGGTCCGCCTTGCGCAGGGTTTCCGCGGCGATCACGCCCGTGGGACCGTTTCCTATGATCACGTAATTCACTGTGTCACTCCGTTTTGGTTAACCACCACGAGGCGAAGGCACCAAGACACCAAGATTCGGTCTTGGTGCTGCTTGGTGCCTTCCCGGTTCGGCTGTGTCGATTACAGGCCGAGACGCTTCACAGTGTCCGCGGTCGGCACCCCGTCTTTGCTCCAGCCCCGCAACTCGTAATACTCGGGGAGCATCTTGCCCAGTTCGTTCACCTTACCCTTGGCCGGCCCGGTCTTGGCCGCCTCCTTCAGCAGCCGCGGCGGCAGGGTGTCGTCCTTGGCGGTGAGCCCGGCCTTGAGGTTGAATTGCCGCTCCAGGTTCCAGATGCGCTCGCCCATGAGATTGAGCTTGTCCATGGACCAGTCGCCTTCACAGGCGGCCTGGATCTGGGGCTGGATGTCCGCCAGGGTCCAGGCGAAGGAGGTGAAGATGCAAAGGCCGGAGGAATCGAACACGGACGTCGCATCCTGGAACGCCTTGACCAGACCAGCCTTGCCCTCGGTGGCCAGGGGATCGGTCTTCACCGGAATTCCCAGCACCTCGGACGCCACGGTATAGGAGCGCAGGTGGCAGGCACCGCGGTTGGAAGTGGCGTAGGTGAGCCCCATGCCCTGGATGCCCCGGGAGTCGTAGGCNNCTGGCCCTTGACGCTCATGGACAGCTCGGGGTGGCCGTACTTGGCGCACAGGCGCTTGGAGCCCAAACCGATTTCCTTGCCGAAGCCCTTGGCCAGCAGGGTCATCTCGGTCATCTCCACCAGGGCCTTGGCCGAGCCGAACGGCGCCTCAACGCCGATCTGCTCCTTGGTGAGCACCCCCATCTCGTAGAGCTCCATCACCGCGCTCACCGTGGCGCCGAAGGAAATGGGGTCCATCCCGTCCTCGTTGCAGCGGAAATTGACGAAGGTGATGGCCTCCAGGTCATCCACTCCGTTGCTGGCGCCGAGGCTCCACGCATTCTCGTACTCGAGCCCGCCGGAGGCTCCCCAGTACTCGGGCTTGTTCTCGACCGTGAAATGGGTCTCGTCCAGCTTGGAAATGCGGCCGCACGCGATGGTGCAGCCGAAGCAGGC
>DKBC01000357.1 GCA_002451065.1 Betaproteobacteria bacterium UBA6910 | reverse complement strand
GAAGAGTTCGGGTTTTCGCGGGAAAGACGAACCGTAGTCTGGTTGCCGACATTTGGCGATGGCGTGTGCTCAATACGCTGGTACGCGAAGCAGATCGCAGGACTAAAGGCCCGATACAACGTTCTCGTCCGACCGCATCCGATATCTTTTCGCAAGGCGCCGGGGGACATAAGGATCCTGGAGGATCTGAACCTACGAATCGACAGTGACGACGTGCGCGACATGAATTATCTCTACGCTGCCGCGGATTTCGTAGTCTGTGATTACGGGGGGACTGCCTTCAGCGCGCTCTATCTGGACAAGAATATTGTTCAGCTCGACGTTCCGGGCGCCGACACCTTCTACACAAGCTCCGGCTCCAGCAATCTCGAGCTGCGGGAACTCCTGTCTCCGGTTATACGCAGTCCCGATGCCGGAAATTTGCAGCAAGTTCTGGAAGACGACTCCGTTTGGGCTCGGCAGGCCGAGCAGAGGGAGAAGGCGTTTCAGAAGTACTTCGCTCCCTACCGCGGCAAGTCAGCAGACAGGGTGGTGAGCGTATTGCGGAGTCTGTCCGGGCAGGCATACCCCCCAGGGTGAGGGCCGCCTCCCCTTCCGACGGGCTGAAGGTGCGCCCTCAAATCCTCCATGGCGGCGTTGGCAGTCCCGGCTGGTTTTGCCGCGCGGCGGCGAAGGGGCGCCGGATGCCTCGGGTCAGAAATTGCGGCACCCTCGCGCGGCGTCTCTGCTGTTAGAATTCTCAACGACTCCGGTTGGAGGGATTCGAGGCAAGCAACAGGAATCCCAGTTTCTTGGAGGCAGACGCGCGAGGCTGATCTGATGAGTTTTCTATTTTGTTCCCCCAACCATACCGGGCGCCGGCCTGGCACTGATGACCGATAAAAGCTATTGTGTCCGCTTTCTTCCGCACGTGGAGGGCGGGCTATTCCAGGGCCTGGCCGATCAGATACGAGAGCTTTATGGCTGCAGATCGCTCGTCGCTCAACTTTATCGGTACAGGCTGAAGGAGCGGTACCACGGTTCGGGTCTGGGCCTGCTATGGACCCTGGTGAATCCGCTGCTCATGATGGCGGGCCTGGCATTGATCTTTCCGCTGCTGATCCGGGTCAGCATGGCGGATTACATCCTCTACCTCTTCGCCGGCATCACCACCTGGGGCCTCATATCAGGCGCGGTCGCGGGCGGGGGAGAGAGCGTCCTCAGTAACGCCGGGCTCATTCGGCGGATCTATGTGCCGAGGCAGGTTTTTCCGTTCGTGACGGTACTGATCGAAATTACCAACCTTGCCGTGGCGCTGATCGCGCTGCACCTGATCGGCGTTCTGTTCGGCCTTCACATCTCGACGAAGCTTTCGTATCTGGTGGCCGCTATTTTTGTCACAGGCTTCTTCGTGATTGGTGTCGCCTATATATTCAGCATCCTGGTTGTGTATTTCAGGGATCTGAAACACATCATGGGGGTCGGGCTGCAGGCCATCTTCTATGTCACGCCCATCATTTATCCCGTGACCATGCTGCCGGAAAACGCTCAGGCGATCATGGAGTGGAACCCGTTCTTCCAGTTTGTCCGCCTGTTTCAACTGGCGATCCACAGCCCGGCAGCCGCCGATTGGAGCTTTTTCGCGATACCGGGTCTGATCGCGGCGGCGGTGCTCCTCGCCGGCATGTTGATGCAATGGCGGTTCGGGCGGGTGCTGATCTACCGCCTGTAGGCTTGGTACGCGGCGATGGCGACCCAAATCCGGATTCAGGGACTCGGAATCGAGTTCCTTCGATACGCCTCAGATCATTTCCCCACGCTGAAGCACGCTGCGATGCGGATGGTCAAGGGCGTCAAGGCCGCGCCGGCGAAATTCTGGGCCCTGCGGGACATAAATCTTCAGTTCGAGCGCGGGGACCGCGTCGGAGTCATCGGCCGGAACGGCGCGGGAAAGTCCACGCTGCTCAAGTCCATCACCGGCATCTACCCGCCCATCGCGGGATCCATCGAGGTCTGCGGGCGCGTGGTGCCCTTGCTGGAGCTGGGGGCGGGCTTCATGGACAACCGCACCGTGGAGGAAAACATTTTCCTCATGGGCGCGATATTCGGCCGCAGCAAGCGGGAGATGGCCCAGGCGCTGCCCGGGATACTCGCGTTCTCGGAGCTCGAGGCTTTCGCGGACACACTGCTGGTCAATCTCTCCTCTGGCATGCGCAGCAGGCTTGCGTTCAGCATCGCCACATCCTTTCAGCCGGAGATCCTGCTTCTCGACGAGATCTTCGCCGCAGGCGACGCGCAGTTCGTGCAGAAGGCAAGGGAGCGCATGTCCGCCCTCATCCAGTCGAGCCATATCCTGTTGTTCGTCTCCCACGACGAAGAACTGGTCAGGGAATTTTGTAACCGGGCCATCCTTCTCGACCACGGGGAGGTTCGCCGGGTGGGCACGCCGGCGGAGGCCTACGACTACTATCACCGAGAGATTCTCGAAAAGACATAGCAGATGGCCGCGCCGAGGCAGGAATTTTGATCACGCCTAGATACGAATTCAGGCCTGGATCCCTCCGCCTTCTTGATCCGGGGTCGCCTTGCCCGGCTTCGTGCAGGACCGCGCCTTCCGTCCCGGTGGGCCGCCGGGTCGCGCTGCGCTTTTCTCGCCTTGAACGCCGCGAGCCGGTTGTGCAGATCTGTTGCCGAGGCGAAAATCCGGATCGCACCGAGTTGTGCGCATCCGAAGAGCGCGTTGAGGGAAAGGGGCTCAATTTGCGGATGCTGATTTCCCAAAGGCGCCGGAGAGCAGACATGCTGGCTGGGTGTTTACCGAAGGACCGATGATGAGCGGGACGCCTGCGGTGAGCGTCGTGCTTACCACCTATAACCACGAGCGGTTTATCGCCGACGCCGCGGAAAGCATTCTTCGCCAGACGCTTGGGGACCTGGAGGTCATCGTGGTGGACGACGGCTCCACGGACGGCACCTGGGAGGCACTCCAGGGCGTCGCCGACCCCCGGCTGACCTGTCTTCGGATGAAGAACTCGGGGCCCAGTGTCGCGTTCAACACCGGACTGCGAAGGGCACGGGCTGATTACGTTGCGCTCATGTCAGGGGACGACGTCTCGGAGCCCACGCGACTGGAGGTTCAGTATGCAAGGGCGAGCCAGAACCCGGGCGTTGTTGTTTTCTCGCGGGTGCGCCTGATCGACGACGACGGGGCGCCGGTCGCCGGCCATCCCCTCGACTCCGTGTTCAACGACTTTCGCCCGGCATCCCACGATGACCTCCTGCATTACCTCTTTTTCGGCCATAACCGGCTTAACGCCGCAAGCTGCCTTGCACCGCGGCTGGCGTACCTGGACTGCGGCCTGTTCGACGAGGCTTGCATCCAGTTGCAGGATTTTGACCTGTGGGTCGGGATGGTTACCCGGGGTTACCAGTTCGTGATCGTCGAAGAACCCCTGCTGCGCTATCGCGTCCGCAGGGGAAGCGAAAACCTCAGCCTCGATCCGGGCAACCAGGACCGGGTGATTTTCGAAACGGTTCAGGTCTACCGGCGGTTCTTTGACAGTCTGCCGCGGCCGGATTTCCAGCGCATTTTTCAAAATGATCTGCGCAAGCGGGGTCCGCTAACCGACGAGGAATTCGAGATCGAAAAGACCCTGCTTTACCTCAAGCACTGGTCCGGAATGATCCGTTTCGTCGGCCTGGAGCGGCTTTACGTTCACATGAGGAGCCCGTTGAGGACGCTCCTGGAGACGGATTACGGAATCACCTTGTCCCACTACTTCCGAATGCTCCGCGACGCAGATTTCTTTTCGGGCTATCGTCCCCAACCGTTGGTGGAGCGTATCGCCACCAGGCTCGCGCGGCCCTTTAACCGAATCCTGGGGAAGCAGCGGAAACTTTCGAACCCGGGCTGACGCGCCCGGGCACCGCGTCCGAATCCGCGCGATCCTCTCACCAGACGGAACGGCGGAGGCCCCGCCGCAAAGCTTGGGGATGTCCACTGATCACGAAACAGGGCAAAGGCGGAACCACGTTTGACTTGCTAGGGGCCCGACACCGGGATCCGGACGAGTTCTTCCCACAGCCGCCGCACCCCGCTTTCGAAGGGTATCGCGGCCTTCCAGCCAAACGCCTGCGAGAAATGTCCCGCGTCGAGAACGTTCCAGCTCGGCCGCCGCTCCGCCGGGACCACGCTGCGCCATGCCAATGGCCGCCCGGTGATCTTCTCGACGGTCTCAATCACTTCGCCGATGCTGTGACCGCTCCCCGACCCCACGTTGAAGATGCGGCAACGTCCAGCGTCAGGGACGGTCCCGATCACGGCATCGAAAGCTGCCACCAGATCGTCCAGGTGAAGGTAGTCCCGCACGGACTCCAACGGCTCGATGACCTGCAGTTCATGCCCCAGCATGGCCTTGACCAGCGCGATGCCGATAAGCCCCTGGCCGCGCTCCTCGCTGACACGCTCACCGTAGGGGTTGCCGATGCGCAACACGGTTCCGGAGCCGCCATGCCGGTCACAGAGCAGGCGGAGATAATGCTCGGCGGCGAGCTTGTGGGTGCTGTAACCGGAATGAGGAACCGCCGGATCCGTTTCACGCCGCGGCGCGTAGGGAGGATCGAAGCTGTACATGTCGCCCCCCGTGGAAGCAAACACGATGTGCCCCCCGGGATTGCGGCGCAAGAATTCCTCGAACAGGCGCACGCTGGTTGCAAGGTTTTGGTCGATGTCCGCCGCCAGATCGGCGTCGGAGGTCCTGGGCGTGGTCGTGCACGCCAGGTGAATCAGGCAGTCGCCGTCCTCGACGAATTTCGGGATGCCATCAGCGCGCAGGAGGTCTCCGGGGACGTCGGTATCCGGGTCCAGAGCCCGTCCCGGAGCTGGACGCACCAGGCGGCGCAAGCGCCACTCCGGACGCCGAGCGAAAAGGCGGCAGAGCGGCCGGCCAATGAACCCGGTTCCACCGGTTACCAGAACGGTCCTGCGTTTCGCATCCCGACCGCGCTCAGCCAAGGAGCGTCTCCTGGAGCATCGGTTCCGTGGCCTCCAGGGAAAAATGCTGCGCGAAGCGCTCCCTGGCGACGCGACCCTGGGAGAGGCTGACCTCGGCGTCCCGAATCGCGTCCGCGATCGCCCGGGCCAGCACGACCACCCCGCGGGGCGCCACGACGCGGCCACACGCGCCGTCCACTATCGCCTCGCTGCAACCCTCCACGTTCGTGGTCACGATCGGCAGGCCGTACGCCATGGCGGTGAGCAGGGACAGGGGCAGGCACTCGGTGTTCGAGGACTGCACGAATACGTCGGCTTCCTCGTAGAACCGGTCTAGGGCTCGGGCTTCCACCGCGGGCACCAGGGTAACCCTGCGACTGAGGTCCGGTTCCTGCACCCGGCTCAGAATGTCAGCCGCGTAAGCCTTTCGGGACGGCTGCTCGACGCCGACGATGGTCAAGCGGGCGTCGTCGGGCAACCAACCCTCGCGGGTGGCGAGCGCGAAGGCTTCGAGGAGCACGCGCGTTCCCTTGCGTCCGCTGCTGGTTCCCACCGAAAGAATGGACTTCAGCCGCTCCCCCACGGCGCGGCTCTTCGGGGAGTAAGCGTCCTTCGGCAACCCGCTCCAGTAGCGCGCGACGCCCTCGACGCCCGCCTCCGCCCAGATCCGGCGGGTCGCCTCGGATCCAAATATGAATCGGGCCGAGGGCCGGCCGGCAAGCCGGGCGAGGGCATCGCGAAAGAAGACCCGGGGCAGCAGAAAATTCGGGTCAAACGACTCGTGCACGAACCACACCAGCCGGTCGAGGGACCTCAGGCGCGACAATGGCAATACAACCGGCCAGGCGCCGAACGAGTTCGCCATGACCCTCCGGCGCACCGTCGGCATGATGCGCAACAGGTTGAGGATCACCGGGAGATCGAGGGCCAGGGGCAGGGACTCCCCTGCATTCGCCAAGAGTCGCGACGCTTTTCTCAGCACCCGCCATGACTGCGCCTTCTCGCCGCGTCCGAGGGCCGCCAGGGTTCTGGCGTCGACCCAATCCGCGAGCCCCCGGGCGAGGCGCGTCTCGAGCACCGTGACCTTCACCCCGAGCTTTTCGAAGGAACTTCGCAGGGGACCGTCAAACAGGCTGATGACGTTCACCCGCACTCCGTGGGCCAGCAGCATCGCCGTCACCTCCAGGGCCACCTTGGGAGCACCCGACAAGGCGAGCTCGTGGGTGATGACCGTGTAATCCCCTCCTGTCCCCGCTGCGGCGCCGGCCTCCGGGCGCCACACCGGACGAATCCCCTCCATGGCCATTAAATCCGGGGGGCGCGGGAGGAGACTGTCCAGGGCGCCTGCCAGCCGTGGGCGCTTGAGACACTCCTGATAGGACGAGGGCCAATACCAGCGGCAGGGCGCAAGGGGATTCTCGGGCGGACACCCGGCAACCGCCTGAATGTAGTCGGCGTAAACGCGCGTCAGTTCAAGCTCGGTCCTCGTCCCCTGGGATTGAAATGTATTGGCGCCATGCAGCCGGTAGAAATAAAGCTTCTCCTTGACCACGTACGGTTCCGAAACCTGAAGCGCGCGCAGGAGGAAATCCAGGTCGTGGGCGATGACGAGGTCGCGGAATGGCCCGATCCGCTCATACAGCGCGCGGCGGAAGAAAAGGTTTCCGGAGGAGACCGCGAGGTTGTGCTCCAGGAGTACGAATCCCGCCGTGGGCGCGACGGCCAGCTCCGCGAGACAGGCGGCGTTGTACCAGCCTCTCCAGGGATGGGACACCGGCAACACCTCCCCCCGCTCACCCACCGGCTCGACATAGGAAAACGCGAGATCCGACCCGGAGGACTCGCACGCCGCAACGCAGGCGGCAAGCCGG
>DKBC01000112.1 GCA_002451065.1 Betaproteobacteria bacterium UBA6910 | reverse complement strand
TGGAACGGCGGCGGCTTCGACCTCCCGGTGCTGCATTACCGCAGCCTGATTCACGGGGTGCGGGCCCGGCGCTACTGGGACCTGGGGGAAGACGACCGGGAGTTCAAGTGGAACAATTACATCAGCCGCTATCACACCCGCCATCTTGACCTGATGGACCTGCTGGCTCTCTACCAGCCCCGGGCCAACGCGCCCCTGGACGATCTGGCCAAGCTGATGGGCCTGCCGGGGAAGCTGGGGATGGACGGATCCCGGGTGTGGGAGGCATACCAGGCGGGGCGTATCGCGGACATTCGCAACTACTGCGAGACGGACGCGGCCAACACCTACCTCGTCTACCTGGGATTCCAGAGAATGCGCGGCAACCTCACCGAAGAGCAGCACCGCGCGGAGCGCGACCTGGTTCGCGGGACCCTGTCCAAATCCCGGGCGCCTCATTGGAGGGAGTTCCTGTCCGGGTGGGCCGAAGGGGCCTGACCCGGAGCGCCGAAACTTCGCTTCGTTCCGGCGGCAGACCCGGGGATTCCGAGAACATGGAGCCTGTTTTTGTCGAGTCCCTGGACCAGGAGGGCCATGGCGTCGGCCACGTGGCGGGGAAGATGGTGTTCATCGACGGAGCGCTGCCGGGGGAGCGGGTCGGAATCTCGGTGTTCCGCCGCAAGCCCAACTTCGACCAGGCGAAGCTCGCGGAGATTCACCGGGAGAGCCCCTACCGAGTTCAACCCCGGTGTCCCCATTTCGGGGTGTGCGGCGGCTGCAGCCTGCAACACCTGGAGTTCGGAGCCCAGGTGGCGGTCAAGCAGCGCATGCTGGAAGACGCGCTCTGGCGAATCGGCAAGGTGAGGGCGGAACAGATGCTGTCGCCGATTCGCGGTCCCGCCTGGGGCTACCGCCATCGGGCGCGCTTGTCGGCAAGGTACGTGGCGAAGAAGGACGGGGCGCTGGTGGGGTTCCGCGAGCGCCACCGCAGCTACGTGGCGGATATGCGCGGCTGCGACGTGCTGCCACCAGGAATTTCCCGTCTCATCGTCCCCCTGCGGGAGCTGATCGACCGGCTCTCGATCCGGGAACGCCTGCCCCAAGTGGAAGTTGCGGTGGGTGATCAGGTCAGCGTGCTGGTGTTGCGGGTCCTGGAATCGCCCAGCTCCGAAGACCAGGCCCTGCTCAGGAATTTTTCCGAGCAGGAGCAGGTGCAACTGTGGTTGCAGCCCCGCGGGCCCGATTCGGCGTACGCGTTTCATCCCTTCCAGGCCCCGCAACTGGCCTACAGCCTGCCGGAGTTCGACATCGTGATGCCGTTCCTGCCCACCGAGTTCACCCAGGTGAACCCCGGCGTCAACCGGGTACTGGTGCGGCGTGTGGCCACGCTGCTCAAACCCGGCGAGGGCGAGCGCATCGCGGACTTCTTCTGCGGCCTGGGCAATTTTTCCCTGCCCCTGGCCCGCAGGGGCGCGTCGGTGACGGGTTACGAAGGTTCCGCGGCCCTGGTGGCCCGGGCCGGCGCCAATGCCGGGCTCAACGGCCTCTCGGGCTGCGCCCGCTTCACTCAGGCGGACCTGTTCCGCGTGGACGCCGACTGGATGGCGGAGCAGGGCCGCTTCGATAAGTGGATGGTGGACCCTCCCCGGGACGGAGCCATCGAGCTGGTCAAGGCGCTGCCGGAGGCCTGGGAAAAAGCGCCGCGGCGCATCGTCTACGTGTCCTGCAATCCCAATACTCTGGCCAGAGACGCCGGCGTGCTGGTCCACGTCAAGCGCTACCGCCTGCGGGCGGCAGGCATCGTCAACATGTTTCCCCACACCTCCCACGTGGAATCCATCGCCCTGTTCGAGCGCGCTTGAAACAAAAACGGCGCGCTCGCAGGCGCGCCGTCGCTGCCCTTGATGCGCGCTATTCGCGCTGGCCGGTGACAGCCATCAGGATGTTGAGCAGGCTCACGAAGATGTTGTAGACGCTCATGTAGAGCGTGAGGGTGGCGGTTACGTAATTGGTCTCGCCGCCACGCACAATCTGGTTGATCTGGAACAGGATGATCAGGGAGCACAGCACCACGAACACCCCCGACAGCACCAGGTGCAGCAGGGGAATCTGGAGGAAGATATTCGCGACGACGCCGATCATGGCGACGATGACGCCTACCATGAGGAACTTCGCGAGGCCGCTGAAATCCCGGCCGGCGGCCGAAGCCAGGGCCGAGAGCCCCAAGAACACCGCTGCCGTGCCGCCGGCTGCCAAAGCGATGAGCTGGCCGCCGTTTCTCAGGCCCAGAGCAACCTGCAGGATGGGGCCAAGGGCGAAACCCAGAAACAGCGTAAGCCCGAGAAGCAGCACCACGCCCGTGGCGCTGTTCTTATTGCGCTCAATGGCGAAAAACATACCATACACAATGGCCAGGAAAACCAGACCGCTCACGATCGGGCTTGCGGCCATGAACGAGAAGTTGACCGTCATTCCGACCATCCCGCCGATGGCGGTAGGCACCAGCGAGAGCGCCAAAAGCCAATATGTATTGCGCAGGACCCGGTTTTGAGTCGCCTGCGCTGACGAGGTGGGGCGGAGAATTTCCGGTGTTAAGGCCATGCGTTGCTCCTCTTGAAGAGATTTCCTGCGTCTGAGACCGCGTTATTGTAGCAGGAGTTCCGTGCCCCTATTCAAATCAGGGGCTTGCCGGTAAGATGCCCCGACACGGGGCGTCACGGTGATTCCGGGTATCGAGCGTGAGTTGCAGGCGAGGCCGTGAGTCAGCAAGCGGAGGGTTGGCAGAGTGGCTGAATGCGGCGGTCTTGAAAACCGTTGTGGGGAAACCCACCGGGGGTTCGAATCCCTCACCCTCCGCCATAGCCATATGATTTCTTCCATGTTAGGCTCTACTAGTCGTCTTCAATGCCTTGACACCGAATTTGTGGGCGGCGATGCGATCCCGAGAGCCTGAACCTGTCGCCGGGACGCCGCCGGCAACGTCCATCCCCCAAGGATCAGAACAACAAGAAAATATGATTCGGTCCGCCTCCTGCGCCTTTCTGCGCCCATGAAACGATTGTGGTGGTTGATCCTGCTCGGGGCAGCCCTGCTCGTGGGTGGACTGGCCTGGTTCTATCGCGGCGGTGATCAGAAGACGGAAAGGTACCTCACGGCGATCGTGGAGCGGGGAGACATCGAGGACGCGGTTTCGGCGCTCGGGGCNNTTGATCGCCGAGATCGATCCCACGCTGTTCAACGCCCGGGTGGAGGAAGCCCGGGCGAATATCAAACTCCTCCAGGCTCAGCTCGTGGAGCGCATCGCGCAGCACCGGCTGGCCGGGGAAATCCACGTTCGCAACAAGCAACTGTTCGCCGACATGGCGACCAGCGAGGAGGCCCTCCAGCAGAGCCGGGCTGCGGAGGAGCAGGCCGCGGCTCAAGTGGAGGCGGTCCGGGCCCAGATCCAGGAGGCCGAGTCCAGGCTGGTCGGGGATGAAGCCAACCTGCGCTACACGAAGATCTTCGCGCCCATGTCCGGCACCGTGGTTTCCCTTACCGCGAGACAGGGTCAAACGCTGGTGTCAAGCCAGCAGGCACCCACCATCCTGCGCATCGCCGACCTGGGAACCATGACGGTCTGGGCCCAGGTGTCGGAGGCGGACATTCCCAAGGTCCGGGTAGGCATGCCCGCCTATTTCAATACCCTCGGGCTTCCCAACCGCCGCTGGAATGGCAAGGTGCGCCAGATCATGCCGACGCCGGAGAACGTGAACAACGTGATCCTGTACAACGTATTGTTTGACGCCGACAACCCGGACGGCGCGCTCAAGAGCCAAATGACGGCCCAGGTCTTTTTCGTCAATGGCAAGTCGGAGAACGCACTGGTGGTGCCGGTGGCCGCCCTGCAGCCGGCAAAGTCCGCTGACAAGGGCAAGGAAGATCGGTCCGTCGGCGCAACCACGCGGAAGCAGCAGGGCCGCGTATTCCTGGTTCGGGTCCTTAAGGACGGCAAAGTGGAAAAGCGTCAAGTCACCGTTGGGATTTCCACGCGAACGATGGCCGAGGTCCTCGCGGGTCTTTCCGAAGGCGATACCCTGGTCGTCGGTACGGCTGACAACGGCGGTGGGCAGGGGCGCCCTGCCGGAACGCCGCGGCTCAGATGATCATGACTGCAACGGCGCTTGAAGGGCCGCGGCCGATTATTGAGCTGCGGGATCTCACCAAGACCTACCAGACGGGGGGTCTGGGAGTGAAGGTGCTCCACGGAATCTCCCTCAGCATTCGCGAAGGGGAATTCGTCGCACTCATGGGCGCGTCCGGCTCGGGCAAGTCCACGCTCATGAACATTCTCGGTTGCCTGGATCGCCCCTCGACGGGGCAGTATCTCTTCGCCGGGAAAGACGTCTCACGACTCGGCGCCGACGCGCTGGCGGAACTTCGCAGCCACGCCTTCGGGTTTGTATTCCAGCGTTACAACCTCATTGCGTCCGAGACGGTGACGGAGAACGTGGAGATCCCCGCCATCTACGCCGGCGTTCCGCACCGGGAGCGCACCGAGCGGGCGCGCAAGCTGCTGACCGACCTCGGCCTCGGGGACCGGCTCGATTACCGACCGCCCCAGTTGTCCGGGGGGCAGCAGCAGCGGGTCTCCATCGCCCGCGCGCTCATGAACGGCGGGAGCGTGATTCTGGCCGATGAGCCGACCGGGGCCCTCGACAGCGTGAGCGGGGCCGAGGTCATGGCGCAAATCCATGCCCTGCACCGGCGCGGGCACACCATTATTCTCATCACCCATGAGCCGGAAATAGCGGCCCAGGCGGAGCGGGTCATCCAGATCAAGGACGGGCTTGTCGTTTCCGACTCCGGACACCGTTCCGCCCCGGCGCGGGAATTGCCGCCGCGCCCCTACGCCGTGGCCGGGGAGCGTCTGCTCCCGGACCTGATGGAGTCGGTGAAGATGGCGCTCAGATCGCTTCAGTCCAACGTCTTCCGCACCGTGCTTACGCTGCTGGGCATCATCATCGGGGTGGGTTCGGTGGTGGCCATGATTGCTCTGGGGGAGGGCAGCAAGGAATCGGTGCTTGCGCGCATCGAGGCCATGGGAACCGACCTGCTGGTGATTCGTCCCGGAGCCAAGAACGTCCGATTGCGCGAGGAGAGTACCGCTTTGGTTGCATCGGACGCGGACGCGGTCCGCGACCTGCCCAATGTCAGACAGTCGGTGCCGGAGTACAGCCGCGCCGTGACGACCCGCTACGGGGAAAGCGACTACACGACGAACGGGATCGCAACCACCGCGGCCTATGCCGAGGCCCGGAACTGGCCGCTCGCGCGCGGGGCATTTTTTTCCGATGCCGACGTGGAGGGGTACGCCCCGGTGGTGGTGCTGGGGCACACGGTGGCGACAAACCTTTTTGCCTTCGGTGAGGATCCGATCGGGAAATACGTCCTGATCAACAACATTCCGTTCCAGGTCATCGGCGTGCTCGGCGAAAAGGGCGCCACCCCCTGGGGCAGCGACATGGACGACGCGGTGTACATGCCCCTTTCCACCGGAAACATGCGGCTGTTCGGCAGGCGTTACGTGCGCTCCATCATGGTGCAGGTGGCGGACGTGTCCAAAGTCGGCCAGACCCAATCTGACATTGAAACGCTGATCACCCAGCGCCACGGCAAGCAGGACTTCCAGGTGCGCAACATGGCTTCCTACCTGGACGCCGCCAGCGAGACCCAGAACACGCTCACCATCCTTCTGGGATCCATCGCTGCCATCTCGCTGCTGGTGGGGGGCATTGGCGTCATGAACATCATGCTGGTTTCGGTAACCGAGCGGGTGCGCGAGATCGGCATCCGCATGGC
>DKBC01000217.1 GCA_002451065.1 Betaproteobacteria bacterium UBA6910 | reverse complement strand
GCACCGTCGCCTCGCAGTAGGCGAACAGCAGCTTGGCGCCGTTGTCGATGATGCCGCCGTACTCCTGGGCGGTGCCGGGCATGAAGCCGGGAACATCCACGAACGTGATGACCGGTATGTTGAAGGCGTCGCAAAAGCGGACGAAGCGCGCGCCCTTGATCGAGCTCTTGATGTCGAGGCAGCCGGCCAGCACCAGGGGCTGGTTGGCGACGATGCCCACCGTGTTGCCCTCCATGCGGCCAAAGCCGATCACGATGTTCTGGGCATGGGCGGGCTGGATCTCGAAGAAGTCGCCGTCGTCGACGATCTTCATGATGAGCTCCTTCATGTCATAGGGCTTGTTCGGATTGTCCGGCACCAGCGTGTCGAGGGAGGGTTCCATGCGGTCCGCGGAATCCGGCGACCAGCGCACCGGCGGCCTCTCGCGGTTGTTGGAGGGCAGGTAGTTGAAGAAGCGCCGGGTCATGAGCAGGGCGTCCACGTCGTTTTCGAAGGCGAGGTCCGCCACGCCGGACTTGGTCGAGTGGGTGACGGCGCCGCCCAGCTGTTCGGCCGTTACCTCCTCGTGGGTCACGGTCTTCACCACNNGCCGCCGGAGTCGTTGAGCCCGATGACGGGCGCGCCGACCTTCATGGCGTGGTCCATGATCTTGCAGATTTTTTCGGCGTGCGCCTCGGAAAGCGATCCGCCGAAAACCGTGAAATCCTGGGAGAATACGAACGCCACCCGGCCGTTGATGGTGCCGTAGCCGGTCACCACCCCGTCGCCGGGAATCTTCTGGTCCGCCATGCCGAAGTCGGTGCAGCGGTGCTCCTTGAACATGTCCCATTCTTCGAAAGACCCCGGGTCGAGCAGCAGCTCGATGCGCTCCCGGGCCGTGAGCCGGCCCTTAACGTGCTGGGCGTCGATGCGTTTCTTTCCGCCCCCCAACCGGGCCGCAGCGCGCTTGTCGTCGAGTTGTTTGATGATATCCTTCATGGACGGCCTCCCTTGATGTCCCGGGGCGGGTGCCTCGGAGACTGCGTCAATCCTTCATGTATTCCAGCAAACGGTGTGCGGCTGCCGCCGGCGTCACGGTGCCCGCGGCAACCGCGCGGGCGAGCCCGGGCAGGTGGCCCTTCACCGAGGGATGGTGGCGGAACTGGGCGCGCAGCGCCGCGTCGATCAGCGCCCACATCCAGTCCAGGGCCTGGCGCCTGCGCTTTTCGGCGAACTCGCCACAGACGCTCATGGCTTCCCGGTGGCGCTCGACTTCGTTCCAAAACGCTTCGATTCCCTGGTTGCCGATGGCGCTCACCGCCAGCACTGGCGTTTTCCAGTGCGGGGAGGGGGGTCTCAGCATCGTGAGGGCGTTCTGCATCTGGCGGCTGGCGAGCTCGGTGGCCCTGGGATCGATGTCAGCCTTGTTGATCACCACCAGGTCCGCGATTTCGACAATGCCTTTCTTGATGGCCTGCAGGTCGTCTCCCGCGTTGGGCAGCTGCAGCAGGGCGAACACGTCCACCATGCCGGCGACGGCAATTTCCGACTGGCCCACGCCCACGGTCTCGACAATGATCACGTCGTAGCCGGCGGCTTCGCACACCAGGATGGTCTCCCGGGTTTTTTCGGCAACCCCGCCCAACGATCCTGCAGCGGGGGAAGGCCGGATGTAGGCGCCGTGCTGCTGGGACAGCTTCTCCATTCGCGTCTTGTCCCCGAGGATCGAGCCGCCGGTGCGGGCGCTGGAGGGATCCACGGCGAGCACCGCCAGGCGGTGGCCTTTGCCGATCAGGTGCAGTCCGAGGGCCTCCACGAAGGTGGACTTCCCGACGCCGGGAGCCCCGCTGATCCCGACCCGGACGGCGTTGCCGGAGTAGGGCAGGAGAGCGTCGAGAACTGCGTGGGCCCTGGCCTGGTGGTCCCGGCGCGACGACTCGATGAGCGTGATGGTCTTGGCCAGGGCGCGAGTCTGCCCGGCGAGCACGCCGTCCACCAGCTCCCGGTCTGCAGGGGCGAGTACGGCGTGGGGCAGGGGCTGGGACATGCGTCAGGCGGCGGCGCGGGTCGTCCGGATGGCCTTCAGCACCTCCTTCGCGGCGTTGGCGATGACCGTGCCGGGACCGAACACGGCCTTGACGCCTGCTTTTCGCAGGAACTCGTAGTCCTGGGCCGGGACCACGCCTCCCACCACGACCACGACATCGCCGGCGCCCTGGGCGCGCAGGGCGGCGATCAGTTCCGGCACCAGGGTCTTGTGCCCCGCCGCCAGGGTGGAGACGCCGACCACGTGCACATCGTTTTCCACGGCCTGACGCGCCGCCTCTTCGGGCGTCTGGAACAGGGGGCCGATGTCCACGTCGAAGCCGAGATCGGCGAAGGCGGTGGCGATTACCTTGGCGCCCCGGTCGTGGCCGTCCTGGCCCAGCTTGGCCACCATGATGCGCGGGCGCCTCCCTTCGTCGGCGGCAAACGCCTCGATCTCGCCCTTGAGCGCGTTCCAGCCCTGGTCGCCATCGAAGGCGGCGCCGTACACGCCCGACACGCTCTCGGTGGTCGCCCGGTAACGGCCATACACCGCTTCCAGGGCATCGCTGATCTCGCCCACCGTCGCCCGCAGCCGGGTCGCCTTCACGGCGAGGTCCAGCAGGTTGCCGCTGCCGGTCCTTGCCGCGTCGTTGAGGGCGGCGAGCGCCTTCTCGACCGCCGCCTTGTCGCGGGAGGCCCGGATTTTCTTCAGGCGAACGATCTGCGCCTCGCGCACGGCAGTATTGTCGATCTCGCGTATCTCGATGGGATGCTCCTCTGGCAGGCGGTACTTGTTGACGCCCACGATCACGTCCTTGCCGGAATCGATGCGGGCCTGCTTCTCGGCTGCGCTGGCCTCGACCCGCAGCTTGGCCCATCCGCTCTGGACCGCCTTGGTCATTCCGCCCATGGTTTCCACCTCCTCGATGATGGCCCAGGCCTTGTCGCCCATCTCCTGGGTGAGTTTTTCCATCAGGTAGGATCCCGCCCAGGGGTCCACCACGTTGCAGATGTGAGTCTCTTCCTGAATGATGAGCTGGGTGTTGCGAGCGATGCGCGCCGAGAAATCGGTGGGCAGTGCGATGGCCTCGTCCAGGGCGTTAGTGTGCAGCGACTGGGTTCCGCCAAACACCGCGGCCATGGCCTCGATGGCGGTGCGCACCACGTTGTTGTACGGGTCCTGCTCGGTGAGCGACCAGCCCGAGGTCTGGCAATGGGTGCGCAGCATCATGGATTTGGGGTTCTTCGGTTTGAACTCCTTCATGATCCGCCACCAAAGCAGGCGCGCGGCCCGCAGCTTGGCGATCTCCAGATAGAAGTTCATGCCGATGGCGAAGAAGAAGGAAAGCCGGCCGGCGAAGGCGTCCACGTCCATTCCCCTTGCCAGCGCCGTGCGCACGTATTCCTTTCCGTCGGCCAGCGTGAATGCCAGCTCCAGGGCCTGGTTCGCCCCCGCCTCCTGGATGTGATAGCCGGAGAT